>NZ_JTKZ01000808.1:0-7057 GCF_000799035.1 Delftia sp. ZNC0008 | reverse complement strand
GCCTGTGGCCAAGGCGCCCGCCCGGGCACCTGCCAAGGCCGGCGCGGACGACGACTGGGAGACCTTCTAGCGGGAGGAGCGGGGATGCAGGCCGGCGCGTGCATGTGCGCCGGCCTGCAGGCCTTCGTCAGTTGCGCGGTTTGCCGTAGTCGGGCGAGCGCGGGCCCGGCAGCAGTCCGCGCTGCGCCATGGGCGACAGCAGGCGCTGGTTGGCGATGGAGGCGATCTGCACGCTGCGGTCGTTCATGGTGTCCAGGATCTGGTTGAGCAGTGCCGTCACCAGAATGCCGACCAGTCCGCCGCCCGAGCTTTGGCCTTCGGCACTGGAGGCCGTGGCGCTGCCGTCCCACAGCTGTGTGCCGGTACGCAGGTCCACCAGTTTGGCGTCCAGCGTGACCACCGAGGCGCTGCTGATCACCGCATAGCTGGTGCCGTAGTTGCGGATGTTCAGGTACAGGGCCGCATCGGCGCCAAAGATTTCACGGAGCTTGGCCACGGGCAGTTCCTGCGCATCGTCGGCGCTGACGATGCCGTTCTGGCGGAACATTTCCTCGGTGACCGCCACGGGCAGGACGTAGTAGCCAGCCTCGGCCAGCGGCAGCGTGATCTGCGACAGCACGCCGGCCGGCGCATTCACTTCCGGCGACTGGTTCAGCGCGGGCATGACCAGGATGGATGCAGGCTTGGATGCCCGCAGTGCCGAATAGTCATAGGGCGCAGTGGTGGCGCACCCGGTCAGTGCGACGGTCATGGCCAGGGCCAGGGTCTTGATGTGTGTGCTCAGGCGCATCTCAATCCTTGCGGGCCGTGAAAGTTTGCAGCAGCGTGTCCATGAACTTGGCGGATTCGGGGAAATGCTGCTTTTCCTCTGCCAATTGCTGCACCGTCTTTTCGTTGTTGCCGGTCCGGGAATACAGCATGGCCATATGGGCGCGATAGCCGGGGGGCAAAGCCTTTCCCTCGGCCTGCACCTTCAGGCGGGTTTCTTCCAGCTTGAGCAATTGGTCCTCGGCGCCTGTGCTTCCATCATCCTTGAGGTATTGATAGACCTGGGGCTGGTAATCGTTCCAGGCATACAGCGGCTGGCGCGGTGCGGCGCAGCCGGCCAACGAGGCGCAAATGGCCAGTGCAGCCAGGGTTGCGGCCGAATGGGGAATCTGCTTCATTGCGCGGGCTTCCATGCACCGCTGTCCATGCCGGCCGCCAGCTTGTCCACGGCTTCGCGGATGGCCAGATCCAGCACCTTGCCATTGAGTGTGGAGTCATAGCCGGCCGTGCTGCCGAATCCCACGATTTCCCGGTTCGACAGGCTGTATTCGCCTGCGCCCTGCACCGAATAGACGACTTCGGAGGTCTGCACCCGGACGATGTTCAGGCTGACCTTGGCATAGGCCACCTGCTCCTTGCCACGGCCGAGCACGCCGAAGAACTGGCGGTCCCCGACCACCTTGCGGCCGAACTCGCTCACGTCGCCGGTCACGACGTAGGTGGCGCCCTTGATCGCCTGCTCCTGCCGGTTGAAGCCCGCTTCCTGGCGGGTCTCGGACATGTTGTCGCGGTCCAGCACGCTGAATCGGCCGCTTTGCTGCAGGTGGGTTACCAAGATGGTTCTGGCCTGGCCACCGAGGCGGTCGACTCCGTCCGAGAAAATGCCGCGCTGGAAGCTGGAGCGGTTGTCGAACTTGCCCACGGAAATGGGGCTGCGCGGGCCTTGATAGGCGCTGTATGCAGAAGCGGGTTTGGCCGTTTCAAGCGTGCGCGATTGCTCGGTGGTGGCGCAGCCGGAAAGGCCGGCGGCCAGGGTGATGGCAATGGCCGTGCAAGGCCACAGGCGAGAAGTCATGAGTTTTTCCCCGGTTTTCTTGGAATGAATTTGCAATAAATTGTTGCAAAAAACCGGGGATATTAACCGAGCGGCGCCGTGAAGGGCCGGTGGAATCTCTAGGAAACGTCCGAATGAACGCCCTCGATCAGGAATTGCACCTTGCGCTCTCCGCGCCATTCATTGATGTCCATGCGAAATGCAATGCAGGCCGATGGCGGCAGCGGGTCGGTATGGCCGAACCAGATGCCGTCCACGGTTTCGCCCTGATGGCGCAATTGCAGTTTCAGGTGCTTTTCACCGACCAGGCGCTGTGAGAGCACTTCCAGCTGTTCGCTGAAGGTGGGCGGGGCAAAGCCCTGGCCCCAGACCGCGAGATTGAGCTGCTCGACCATTTCGGGCTTGCGGAAATCCGGGTCCAGCGGTCCGTCGGTCTCTATGCGGCGCGTCAGCGTGGCCGCGTCCAGCCATTCCTGTGCCACCTGGGCCAGGGCCTTTTCGAACACCGCGAAACCGGCCTCGGCAATGGTGCAGCCGGCCGCCATGGCGTGGCCGCCAAAGCGCAGCAGCAGGCCGGGGTGGCGCTTGGATACGAGGTCCAGCGCGTCGCGCAGGTGAAAGCCGGGAATGGAGCGGCCCGAGCCCTTGAGTTCATGCTCGTGCCCCGGCGCGCCGCTGGCGGCGAAGACGAAGCTGGGCCGGTGCATGCGGTCCTTGATGCGCGAGGCCACGATGCCGACCACGCCCTCGTGGAAGTCGGGGTCGAACACGCTGATGGCGGCCGGCGGCGTCATGCCGTCCTCGCACAGGCCTTCGGCCATGAGCAGGGCCTGCTCGCGCATGCCGCCTTCCAGCTCGCGGCGCTCGCGGTTGATGGCGTCCAGCATCTGCGCCAGGTTGGCGGCGCGGCCCGCATCGTCCGTGGTCAGGCACTCGATGCCGATGGTCATGTCGGACAGCCGGCCGGCCGCATTGATGCGCGGACCCAGCGCGAAGCCGAAGTCGAAGGTGGTGGCCGCAAAGGCCTTGCGGCCGGCCGCGTCGAACAAGGCCTGCAGGCCCGGCTGCATCTGGCCCCGGCGTATCTGCTTGAGGCCCAGGGCGACCAGGCGGCGGTTGTTGGCGTCCAGCTTCACCACGTCGGCCACGGTGCCCAGGGCGACCAGGGGCAGCAAGGCCTCCAGACGGGGCTGGCTGGTCTTGTCGAAGCGGCCGCGCGCGCGCAGTTCGGCTCGCAGGGCCAGCAGCACGTAGAACATCACGCCGACACCGGCCATGGACTTGCTCTCGAAGCTGCAGCCGGGCTGGTTGGGGTTGACGATGGCATCGGCCAGCGGCAGGTGGTTGCCGGGCAGGTGGTGGTCGGTGACGACCACCTGCAGGCCCAGGGACTTGGCCTCGGCCACGCCTTCGACGCTGGCAATGCCGTTGTCCACGGTGACCATCACGTCGGCGCCGGTTTCCTTGACACGGCGCGCGATGGGGGGCGTCAGGCCGTAGCCGTCCACCACGCGGTCGGGCACCAGGTAGCCGACCTCGGTCGCGCCCAGCATGCGCAGGCCGCGCCAGCCCACGGCGCAGGCGGTGGCGCCGTCGCAGTCGTAGTCGGCCACGATGCACAGGCGCAGGCCGCGTTCTATGGCGTCGGCCAGCAGTTGCACGGCGGCCTCCATGCCCAGCAGGCCGGAGGGGGCCAGCAGGCGTGCAGGCGTGTCGTCCAGTTCGTCGGCGGAGCACACGCCGCGTGCGGCGTAGAGCTGGGCCAGCAGCGGGTGGACGCCGGCCTGGCGCAGTGCCCAGGCCTGCTGTGCAGGAATCTCGCGGGGGATGATTTTCATGGGCAATGTGTCAGAGCATGCGGCCCAGGTCGGGCAGGGCGCGGGGGCCGAAAAGGCCCGTCAGCCTGTCCAGCCAGCGCGGCGGGCGGCTGCTCCATGCGATGGCATGGCGTTCGCCGCACAGCGTCAGCGTGAGCGGGTGGCCTGCGCGCACGCGCTCCAGCAGGCGGGCGATGAGCCCGGCGTCCAGCGCCTTCCAGGCCTCGCGCCACGCAGCGGGGTTGCCCTGCAGGGCTGCGGCGTGAAGGTCGTCCAGGCATTGCACGGCGGCCTTGGCGCCGGTGGCCGTGCCGGGCTGCAGGCGCCCGGCGCCGTGGACCCAGAAGGCGTTGATGGGCACCTGGCCGCGGGCGGCGCGGGCGTCGTTGAAGACATGGGTGTAGAGCAGCATCTGCACCTCGCTTTGCAGGCGGTGCAGGGCGCGCGCCTGCTGCGCATCGGGCAGCCAGGGCCGCACGTCGCGGCCGATGACGCGGTCCATGGAGGCCGTGGCCAGGTCATCGAACAGCGCACCGCGCGCCAGCCAGCGCTGCGGCTGCTGGTACTCCAGCACGATGCCGTCGTCAGCGAACCAGGGCGCCAGCAGGGCCCGCAGCTGGCGGGATTCCTCATCGCTGAGGGGGGTGGTGGCGGGATCGCTCTGGTGCACCTGGTCTGCGCCTATGTGCCAGTGGCAGGGCGTGACATAGGCGCAGGCCTGTGCCGTCTCACCGGCCTGCCAGGCGGCCCAGGCAATCAGGCCCGGCGCATCGGGCAGGCCCAGCGAGCGCGCCAGGGCGCGTTCGTGGGGAGGAGAAAAATCCATCTCCGTGCCGGTCTGTGCGGGCGCGGGCTGCATCAGCGCCAGCAGGGATTGGAGATGGGGCAGCTCCAGTCCGCCCCAGACGGCCGCGACGGCAGCGTCATCCGCTGCATCCGAGGACGGACCGCCGGCATAGGGAATGATCCATTCGGTTGTTTCCTCCAGCGGGGCTTGGGTGGAGGACACCAGGGGCGCGGTCAAAAGCATGGCCGCTATTGTCGGGCATGGGGTGCCGCAGTGCCGGCGCCTTCGTTTTTCCCCTTGGAGCGCGGTTCAGCGCTGGGGCATGTCCCGGGCCGAAGAGACCAGGCTGACCGTGGCGTCCTCGGGGATGGGCGGCATGCCCTGGTTCCAGTCTTCCCAGGCGCTGCGCATGGCGGCCAGACGCTCGGGCGCGCGCACTGCCTGGTTGGCGCGCTCGCGCTCGTCGGCGGCCAGGTCGAACAGGTAGTCGATGCCGTCCACGCGCAGGTACTTCCAGTCGCCATCGCGCAGGGCACGTTGGCCGCGGTGCTTCATGCGCCAGTGCAGGGTGCGCGGGAATTCGGCATCTTCGGCGCGCAGCACGGGCAGCAGGGAGACGCCGTCCAGCGCATGGCCGGCCGGCGCCTGCACGCCGGCGGCATCCAGCACCGTGGCCGACCAGTCCATGCTCATGCAGTGCTGGGGGCTGCTGCGGCCCGGTGCGATCACGGCCGGCCAGTGCGCGATCCAGGGCACGCGTATGCCGCCCTCGGTCAGGTCCATCTTGCCGCCGACCAGGGGCCAGTTGTCGGAGAAGCGTTCGCCGCCGTTGTCGCTGGTGAAGACGATGAGGGTGTTGTCCAGCTGCCCGTTGGCGCGCAGCGCCTCGACGATCCAGCCTATGCCTTCGTCCATGTGGTGGATCATGCGGCGGTACTGGTGGATGTTGCCGCCGTCCAGGTGGGCAATGCCTGCGCCCAGGGCCTCGGCCGTGCTGCGGTCCTCGCGCGTTTCCCAGGGCCAGTGCGGCGCCGTATAGTGCAGGCTCAGGAAGAAGGGCGCATCGCCTTGGGCCATGCGGTGGACGAAGTCCACGCTGCGCTGCGACAGCAGGTCGGTCAGGTAGCCCTCGTCATGGTGTTCCTCCTCGCCCACCCACAAGTCGTGCTGGCCCGAGCTGCTCAGGTGGGTGAAGTAGTCCACGCCGCCCGACATGGGGCCGAAGTATTCCTCGTAGCCCGAGCGCAGCGGGCCGAAGTGCGGCGGGTAGCCCAGGTGCCATTTGCCGATCAGCGCCGTGCGGTAGCCCGCATCCCTGAGCATGGAGGCGACGGTGGGCATGTCCGGCGGCAGGCCCAGCTTCTCGCCCAGCGGCGTGCCGCGTGTCTTGCTGTTGATGGGCTCCTCGGCCGCACCGCGCAGGCGGTACTGGTAGCGCGCCGTGGCCAGGGCAAAGCGCGTGGGAGAGCACACGGGCGAGTTGGCATAGCCCTGGGTGAGCCTGAGGCCGCTGGCGGCCAGGCGGTCGAGCACCGGGGACACCGCTCCGAAGTCGGCCGCGCGGCCGCCGTAGCAGCCGAGGTCGGCATAGCCGAGGTCGTCGGCCACGATGAAAAGGATATTGGGACGGGACATGGAAATGCGCTCTGTGCAGGGTCGTGGGCGGGAAGCGGCGGCGCTCATTCCATCTTCATTCCGGTGGACTGGATCACGGTCCGGTAGCGGTCGGCCAGCGCCTGTATGCGTTCGGCGGCGGCCGGGCCGGTTAGGCCTTCGTAGAACAGGTCGTTGGCGCGCATGCGCTCGCGCAGCGCCGCATCCTTCATGGCCTTTTCCAGCGCGGACTGGATCCTGGCGACCAGCGGCTCGGGCGTGGCGGCCGGCACCCACAGGGCGAACAGCACTTCCTGCTCCAGGTCCTTGTGGCCCAGCTCGCCCACGGTGGGCACGCCGGGCACCAGCGGGTTGCGCTGGCGCGTGGTCACGGCCAGCGGCACGACCTTGCCGGCCGCCACCTGGCCCAGCATGGCCGAGGAGCTGATGATGCCGCCGTCCACCTCGCCCGCCAGCACGGCCGTGCTGGCCGGGGCGTTGCCCTTGTAGGGCACGTGGCTGACCTTGGCGCCCGTGGCATGGGTGAGGATGGCCGAGGCCAGGTGGCCCGGCGTGCCGTAGCCGGCCGAGCCCAGCGTCAGCCCGCTTCTCTTGCCCTGGGCGATGAACTGGTCCAGCGTCCTGAGGCCGGTGCGGGGATTCACGGCCACCATCATTCCCTGCGAGGCGATCATCATCACGGGACGCAGGTCCGTGCCCTTGAACGGCATGCTCTTGTAGATGAAGGGATTGACGGTGAAGGTCGTGTCTATGCCGACCAGCAGCGTGTAGCCGTCGCCGGGTGCCTTGGCCGCGTTGTCGGTGCCGATGTTGCCGCCCGCGCCGGGCCGGTTGTCCACGACGAAGGGCTGTTTGAGTTCACGCTGCAGTACCTCGCCCAGGCTGCGCGCAAGAATGTCGGCGGCGCCAGCGGGCGCGAAGGCGACGACGATGCGCACGGGTTTGGCGGGCCAGGCGGCAGCATCGGCGGCCGCATCGGCCCGGGCGCCAGCGCCGGAGCCCAGGCCCAGCAGAAGG
>NZ_JTKZ01000146.1:0-9445 GCF_000799035.1 Delftia sp. ZNC0008 | reverse complement strand
CCGCGTAGCGGCGGCGCGGCCCAGCTGCTGCAACTGCTGGCCCCCATCGTCATGTCCTTTCTTGCACAGCGCGTGAGCGCAGGCGGCATGGATGCCGGCGGCCTGGGCCAGGTGCTGGGCCGCGAGCATGCGCAGGCGCAGCAGCAGGGCGGCCTGGGTGGTGGTTTGCTGGGAAGCCTGCTCGATCAGGATGGCGACGGCCAGGTAGGTCTCAGCGATCTGATGAAGATTGGTGGCAGCCTGCTGGGCGGCCGCCGCTGAAGGGCCGCATTCACTGAATCGGGCAGGGCCGGTGCGTGTGCATACACGCGCTGGCCCTGTTGCTTTTTGGGCGCAGTTCGGATGACACTAGAACCGAATTGGCGAACGACTGAAAGGCACCCATGACAGCAGTTGCAGACATTCTCAAGTCCAAGGCCACCAGCGCGGTGTACAGCATCGCGCCTACCGATTCCGTGCTCGACGCGCTGCGGCTCATGGCCGACAAGGGCATTGGCGCCCTGCTCGTGATGGAGGGCAGCGAGATCGCCGGCATCGTCACCGAGCGCGACTACGCGCGCAAGATCGCGCTGCTGGGGCGCACCTCGGGCGCCACCCTGGTGCGCGACGTGATGACGCGCGACGTACTGTTCGTCGGCCCCACCCAGACCACGCAGGAGTGCATGGCGGTGATGACCGAGAACCGGCTGCGCCACCTGCCCGTGGTGGACGAAGGCGGCAAGCTGCTGGGCCTGATCTCCATCGGAGACCTGGTCAAGGACATCATCTCCGAGCAGAAGTTCATCATCGAGCAGCTGGAGCACTACATCTCGGGCCGGCACTGAGCCGGGGCTCGGCCTGCCCGCCATGGGCAGGGTCTCGAAGGCGGCAGGACCTGCGAAGGTTCAGGCCGCCTTTTCCACATGCCCCTGGCGGGTGTAGAGGAAATCGATCACGGCCTTGCGGCACTGGCGGTAGAGGTCGTCCTCGGCCAGCGCCACGCGGTTGCGCGGGCGGGCCAGGCCGACCTGCAGCACCTCGCCGATGGTGGCGGCCGGGCCGTTGGTCATCATCACGATCTTGTCGGACAGCAGCACGGCCTCGTCCACATCGTGCGTGACCATGACCACGGTGCTTTGCGTGCGCGCCACGATCTCCAGCAGCTCGTCCTGCAGCTTGGCGCGCGTGAGCGCATCGAGCGCGCCGAAGGGCTCGTCCATCAGCAGCACCTGCGGCTCCATCGACAGCGCGCGCGCAATGCCCACGCGCTGCTTCATGCCGCCCGATATCTCGCCGGGCCGCTTGTGCGCGGCATGGGCCAGGCCCACCAGTTCCAGCGCGGCCAGGGTGCGGGCCTTGAGCTGGGCGCGGCTTTCCGTGCGGCCATAGACGCGCTCCACGGCCAGGTGGATGTTGCCCTCGCAGGTCAGCCAGGGCAGCAGCGAGTGGTTCTGGAAGACCACGGCGCGCTCGGGTCCCGGGCCCTTGATCTCCTTGTTGGCGCACAGCAGCACGCCCGTGGTGGGCGTGGTCAGGCCCGCGATCAGGTTCAGCAGGGTGGACTTGCCGCAGCCCGAGTGGCCGATCAGCGAGACGAACTCGCCCCTGGCAATCGTCAGGTCAATGCCGCGCAGCGCGGGAAACAGGCCCTTGGCGGTCTTGAAGCTCTGCTCCACGCCCTGGATCTCGATGAACTTGGACGATGCATTCATGCCTTCACCTCTTCGAACGTAAATGCCGTTGCCAGCTTGACCAGGGCCATCTCCAGCAGCAGGCCCACGATGCCGATCACGAAGATCGCGATGATGATGTTCTTGACGTTGAGGTTGTTCCACTCGTCCCAGACCCAGAAGCCGATGCCCACACCGCCGGTGAGCATCTCGGCCGCGACGATGACCAGCCAGGCCGTGCCCACGGCCAGGCGCACGCCGGTCAGCATGTAGGGCAGCACGGCGGGGAACAGGATGGTGGTGGCGATCTTCCATTCGCTGAGGTTGAGCACGCGCGCCACGTTCATGTAGTCCTGGGGCACGCGCTGCACGCCCACGGCGGTGTTGATGAGCATGGGCCAGATCGAGCAGATGAAGATGGTCCAGATGGCCGCCGGGTTGGCGCCCTTGAAGACCAGCAGGCCTATGGGCAGCCAGGCCAGCGGCGACACCGGGCGCAGCAGGCTGATCAGCGGGTTGAACATGCGCGACAGGAAGTTGAAGCGCCCGATCACGAAGCCGGCCGGAATGCCGACCAGGGCCGCCAGGCCGAAGCCCACGGCCACGCGCTGCAGCGAAGCGAGCACGTTCCAGCCCACGCCCTGGTCATTGGGGCCGTTGCGGTAGAACGGGTCGCTGAAAATCTCCACCGCCTGCTGCCAGGTCGCCAGGGGCCCCGGAATGCTCTGGCCGGAGCCCGCGGCCACCAGGGACCACACGCCCACGAGCAGGCCGAGGCCGCACAGCGGCGGCAGCACGGCCAGCCAGAAGGCGCGCGACAGCGCCGCCCAGTCGCGCGCAGGGGCGGGAGTCCTGGGCGTTGCCGGTGCAGCCTGCATGGCCGGGACCGGGGATGCAGCGGTGGGGGAAACCGGCGCAGGCGGGGCGGCGGCGGTGGAGGACTCTGCCGGGAAGTGGAAGACGGCGCTGACCATGGTGTGTTCCTCGGTGGGATGGGTCTTCAAAGGGGATCTCTCAGGCCTTGATGGCGAAGCTGTCCGCGTACTTGCGCGGGTCCTTGCCGTCCCAGACCGTGCCGTCCATCAGCTTGCTGCTGCGCATCTCGCCCTTGGGCAGCGGGGCCTTGGCGGCGGTGGCGGCCTGCTGGTAGATGTCCAGGCGGTTGATGGAGCGGGCCACGCCCAGGTAGTCGGGGTGCTCCTTGAGCAGGCCCCAGCGCTTGTGCTGGGTGAGGAACCACATGCCGTCGGACAGATAGGGATAGCCCACGCTGCCGTCGCCATAGAACTTCATGTGGTGGGGGTCGTCCCAGGTCTTGCCCATGCCGTCCTGGTAGCGGCCCAGGATGCGCTGGTTGATGGCGTCCACGCCGGTGTTCACATAGGCCTTGCCGGCAATGGTGTCGGCCATGCGGGTCTTGTTGGCCAGGCTCTCGTCGATCCAGCGGCCGGCCTCGATGATGGCGGCCGTCACGGCGCGTGCCGTGTTGGGGTTCTGGCGGGCAAATTCGGCCGTGGTGCCCAGCACCTTCTCGGGATGGTCCTGCCAGATGGCCTGGGAGGTGGTGGCCGTGACGCCGATACCGTCCATGATGGCGCGGTGGTTCCAGGGCTCGCCCACGCAAAAGCCGTCCATGTTGCCCACGCGCATGTTGGCCACCATCTGCGGCGGCGGCACGGTGATGACCTTGGCATCCTTGAGCGGGTGGATGCCGTTGGCCGCCAGCCAGTAGTACAGCCACATGGCATGCGTGCCCGTGGGAAAGGTCTGGGCAAAGGTGTATTCGCGCTTTTCGCTGGCCATCAGCTTGGCCAGGCCTGCGCCGTTGACGGCGCCCTTGTCGGCCAGTTTCTTGGACAGCGTGATGGCCTGGCCGTTGTGGTTGAGCGTCATCAGCACGGCCATGTCTTTCCTGGCGCCGCCCACGCCCAGGTGCATGCCGTAGACCAGGCCGTACAGCACATGGGCAAAGTCCAGTTCGCCATTGGCCAGCTTGTCGCGCACGCTGGCCCAGCTCGCTTCCTTGGAGGGAATGATCCTGACGCCGTACTTCTGGTCGATCCCCAGCACCGAGGCCATGACCACGCTGGCGCAATCGGTCAGCGGAATGAAGCCGATGCGCACTTCCTTTTTCTCGGGCGCATCCGAGCCTGCCGCCCAGGCGCCGTGGTGGCCCAGCTGGGTGTAGAGCGCCGCGCCGCCTGCCAGCGTGCCGGCCTGGCGCAGAAAATCGCGCCGGGGCAGTGCCGGGCCGGAGGTGAGAGGGCCTGTGGTGGGCTGGGGCGTGGACGCCATGGCGGAACTCCTTCGATCGTCGGGAATGGAACACTTGCAAACCGGCATGTCCCAAGCAAAACGGCGTCCTCTCCGGCCGCGCTGCGCGGGGAGAGTGACGCCGTTGTCCTGGGGCCCTGAATCAAGACCGGGTTCCCGGCCGCCTTTGGCCGGGATTTGCCAGAGTCAATGCAGAAACCGTGCCAGGCGGCGTTCAAGGGGGACCATGCACTCCACCGGCCTTGCCGTCCGCGCCGGGCCACCTTCTGGTGCGCGACTTGCCGCAGCACTGCACCAAGTCGGTGCTGCGCTGCAACATGGCGCGCAGCGGCCCGGGTTCATGGGGCGGGCGGCAGCAAATCGGCCATGGAAAGCACGGCCTGCGCCACTTCGGCCAGGCGGCGGTTCTGGTTCATGGCGGTCTGGCGCAGCAGCTTGTGGGCCTCGCCTTCGCTGAGCTGGCGCCGTGTCATCAACAGGCCCTTGGCGCGCTCCAGCAGCTTGCGTTCCGTGAGCGTGGCGCGCACGGTCTCCAGCTCGGCCTGCATGGCCTGCAGCCGCTGGGACTGGTCCTGCACCAGGTCCATCACGGATCGGTCCAGCTGCGGGCCCAGACGCGCGGCCGGGGGCTGCAGCCCGCCCAGCGCCAGCGTGGCGGAGACGGGCGTGATCTCCATTGCCTGCGGCGCCTGCAGCAGCGTCTGCAGGGCGGCGCGCGCATCGACAATGCAGCGCTGGCACTGCTGCTGCAGCTCGGCCGTCAGGCGGGCCTCGACGGTGTGCAGCGCATCCATGCGCCGCGAGCAGCTGTCGAACCAGGGCTCGGCCATCTCCGGCGCCAGGGGAGTGCCCGGCGCGGCCGTGCAGCCCACGCGGCGCAGGCGTTCGATCACGGCCAGCGTGGCATCGGCCGCGCTGCTTTCTTGCCACAGGGCCAGGGAATGGGGCGGCGCGAACTCCGCAAAGACCTGAAAGCAGCGCTCCTGCGAGGCGATCAGGTGCAGCCAGTGCTGCTGGCGCGGCGCATCGCTGACGCCCGCGCCAAAGGCAGCCACGCCCGTGGCACGCTCCTGGCCCGCGAATTCCTTGCCCTGCATGAAGTTGAACAAGGCCACCAGCAGGCGCGAGATACCGGGCTCGGGTGCGCTGTCGGCCGCCTCGAACACCACGGCCAGCAGGCCTGCCACCAGCTCGATGTAGATGGCGGTGGCCGCCTCCGGCGACAGGTCGTGGCTGGCGACGCGCTCGCGCAGCGCAGGCAGGGCGTCCAGGCACTGCAGCACATGGGCGATGCGGCTGAACAGCCGCGCGCCATGGCCGGGGTGCCCCGTGGAGTCTGTTTGGCCGGGCTGCATGTCCAGCCGGTCGAAGCCGTCAAGCGCCGCCGCGGCAATCCGGTCGCACTCGGCCATCTGCGCCAGCCGTGCCTCGCCGCCATGCGCGCCCGCGCTGGCCAGAAAGACGTTGGACAGGCCGCGCTCCTTTTGCAGCGCATGGATGAGGCGGCTGAGCAGATCCACCAGTGCGCTGGTGCGCTGCAGTTGCTCCAGCTCGCCGATTTCGCACTGGCGCGCGGCCACAAGAAAGTTGAGAGCGGTTTTCATGGGGGACGGGTCCTGTCTGCCTGCATTGATGCAATTCCCATGCCGGGCCTGCCGTGGCGCAAAAGGACAAGTAGAAGCAAGGCGCAGGGTTTGATAGAATTTTTCTAACGTTTTGAAATCGTCGATACAAATTTGGACGCGCGAATGTGTCGAGTATTTGCCGGGCGCCCTGCAGGAAAAAGCCCGGCTTTCCGGCACACACGACAACCATGGCATAGCCATCCACAAGATCGGGCTGCGCAATGCGGCAGCGAGGCTGAATCAGCATGAGCTTGCAATATCACGAGAAGATCGGATGTCCCCCGTGCGCTGGCGGTTCATGACCCAGGCGGTGTTGGGGCGGACTGCTGTGCGCCGGCGTGGCCCGTCCCTGGCTGCGCTGCTGCTGGGTCTGGCGCAGTGCCGGGCACTGGCGGGGGGCGAGCTCCTGGCCGCATCGGCGCCATCCGATGGCCAGGGAAGCTGGGCCGCGGGGTGGAGCGCTTTCGGCCTGTGGGGCGCCATTCCCGTTCTGATATTCCTGCTGGTTTCGCTGGTGGTCCATGTGCGCCTGCGCGAGAAGGCTCAGCGCCTGACGCAATCGCTGCAGCAGACCAATGAAAAGCTGCTGCGCGCCAATGTGAAGCTCAAGCGCATCGCCTTCAGGGACCCGCTGACCGGCACGGCCAACCGGGCGCTGCTCGAGTACCGGCTTGGCCGGGCGATTGCGCGCGCCGACAGCTCGGTGGAGCAGCCAGGGCCCGGCGGACCGGTGCGCGTGGGCCTGCTGTACATCGATCTGGACGGATTCAAGCCCATCAACGACGTGGAGGGCCATGCCGCAGGTGACGCGCTGCTGTGCCAGGTGGCCGTGCGCCTGAACCGTATGACGCGCAAGTCGGACACGCTGGCGCGCGTGGGGGGCGATGAGTTCGTGCTGCTGCTGGGCTGCCTGGCATCGGAGGACGATGCCGTGGCCATGGCCGGCCGGGTGCAGAAGGTTTTGGGTCAGCCCTTCGATCTGCCGGGAAAGTCCATCTCCATCGGCAGCTCCGTCGGCGTGGCCATCTATCCCGATCATGGCCAGAAGGAAAAGCTCATGGCGGCGGCCGACCTCGCCATGTACACGGCCAAGCGCGCCGGCGGGAATTCCTGCGCCATCTTCAAGGAAAGCATGCGCAAGGATGTGGCCGTGCAGTTCGACCTGCAGCAAGCCCTGCGCCGCGCCGTCGCAAGCCAGCAGCTGGTGCTGTTCTACCAGCCCAAGATCGATGCCCGCACGGGCCGCATCCGCAGCGTGGAGGCGCTGGTTCGATGGAACCATCCCCGATTCGGCCTCATCAGCCCCCGCGTGTTCATTCCGCTGGCCGAGCGCTTCGGCCTGATCAGCGAGATCGGCGACTGGGTCATCGACGAGGCCTGCCGCCAGACTGCCCAGTGGACGCGCCAGCGGCGCTTCATGCGCGTCTCCATCAATATCTCGGGCTATCAGCTCTTTCAGACGCGGCTGGCCCAGTACATCGGCGAAGCGATCGAGCGGCACCGCATTCGGCCCGAGCAGCTGGTCTTCGAGATCACCGAGTCCGTGGCCATGGAGGACGACAAGACCACCATGGCCGTGATTGCCGAGTTGACGGGCATGGGCGTGCAGATTTCCATCGACGACTTCGGCACCGGCTACTCCAGCCTGGCCCTGCTGCGCCAGCTGGGCGCCGACGAGGTCAAGATCGACCGCAGCTTCGTGCGGGACGTGGCCATCAAGAGCGACGCGCGGGCCGTGGTCGATGCCATCGTGCGCCTGGCCCATGCGCTGGAGCTGCGCGTGGTGGCCGAAGGCGTGACCGACCAGCAGCAGCGCGAAGTGCTTCAGACGCTGGGCTGCGACGAGCTGCAGGGCTTTTACTTCGCTCGCCCCATGAACGCCCAGGCGCTGATCGCCAGCGAAATCTGGACCTCCGACGGCATCGAGCCCGTGCAGTTCTCGCGCTCGTCATACCTGGACAACCTGTAGCGGCCCGCCGGCCCCGCAACTGCCCGCCGGCCAGGGGCCATTGACGCGGGCGGCCGTGCGCCGCGCCCGCAGGTTCTACACTTCAGTCCCATGAGTTTGCTGATTCTGGGGATCGAATCCTCCTGCGATGAAACCGGCGTGGCCCTGGTCGAGGCCCCCGATGGCACGGGCGTGCCCAGGCTGCTGTCCCATGCGCTGCACAGCCAGATCGACATGCACCGCGCCTATGGCGGCGTGGTGCCGGAGCTGGCCAGCCGCGACCACATCCGCCGCGTGCTGCCGCTGACCGAAAGCGTGCTGGGCGAGTCCGGCCGCACGCTGGACCAGGTCGATGTGATCGCCTTCACGCGCGGCCCCGGCTTGGCCGGCGCGCTGCTGGTGGGCGCGGGCGTGGCCTGCGCCATGGCTGCGGCGCTGGACAAGCCCGTGCTGGGCGTGCACCACCTGGAAGGCCACCTGCTGTCGCCCTTCCTGAGCGCCGATCCCCCCGAATTCCCCTTCGTGGCCCTGCTGGTCTCGGGCGGCCACACGCAGCTGATGCGCGTGGACGGCGTGGGCAGCTACGCCATCCTGGGCGAGACCATCGACGACGCGGCCGGCGAGGCCTTCGACAAATCGGCCAAGCTCATGGGCCTGCCCTATCCGGGCGGCCCCGTGCTCTCGCGCCTGGCCGAGGGCGGGGACGCGCAGGCCTTCAAGCTGCCCCGGCCGCTGCTGCATTCGGGCGACCTGGACTTCTCGTTCGCCGGCCTGAAGACGGCCGTGCTGACCCAGGCGAAGAAGCTGGGCGATGACCTTGAGGCGCGCAAGGCCGACCTGGCCGCCAGCACGCAGGCGGCCATCGTCGAGGTGCTGGTCAAGAAGACGCTGGCGGCGCTGCAGCAGACCGGCATGAAGCGCGTGGTCGTGGCCGGCGGCGTGGGCGCCAACCGTCTGCTGCGCGCCCAGCTGGATGCAGCCTGTGCCAAGCGCAAGCTGCGCGTGCACTACCCCGAGCTGCATCTGTGCACAGACAACGGCGCCATGATCGCCATGGCCGCCGCCATGCGCCTGCAGGCAGGCCGCGAAATGGCGAACAGGCACTACGCGTTCGACGTCAAGCCGCGCTGGCCGCTCGATTCGCTGGCCTGATGGTCCGGGGCCGCGTGCCCGGCCTGCACGGCGGGCGCAAAAAAAGCCCGGCGCGGGCCGGGCTCTGGAAACGGGCTGTCACCTTGCCAAGAGGATGGAAGAAAGGATGGTTGACAGCCCGGGTGCACAAACGCGCTGACCGTGACCGGACTTACTGGATGCTCAGCATGGTGGCCTTGCTCTGGGGTTCCAGGCGGGCCAGGGACAGCGTGAGCACGCCGTTTTCCAGCTTGGCGCTGCTGGCGGCCGTGTCGATTTCATGGTCCAGCTCCCAGGCACGCTGCACCTGGCGGGGCGCGCCCTCGACGCTGGACAGGCGTACCACGGCGCCTTCGATGCTCAGCTGCAGCTGCTCGCGGGACAGGCCGGGCACATCCAGCTGCAAGGTCGTGGCCTTTTCATCGCGCTGAACCTGCACCGACGAGAGCGAAGGGGCCGCGTTGCCCAGGGTGCCTTGCAAGAAGCGCTGCAGGGCCAGATCGGCGGCTTGGGGAGCGAAGGCGTTGCGGCGGAGAACAGGCGTGAAGATCATGGTGGGTTGGCTCCTATAAACTGCGCGGCTTCATCGAAGTTGTCGCCGCATGGAGCCTAGTTAAGCGGTGTTGAACGCATTTCAAGAGGAAAAAGCCATGAATAAATTGCGCCGCAAGGTCTTGAAAAGCGGCGCCATGGCGCTATTTGCGGCGCCCGCGCTGCTGGCCCGGGCGTCAAGCGGGCACGAACGGCCCGTGTCGCCGCCGCGCGGCGAGCCGATACGGCTGGCGCTGATCGAAAGCCTGTCCGGCCCCTTTGCCAAC
>NZ_JTKZ01000047.1:0-2083 GCF_000799035.1 Delftia sp. ZNC0008 | reverse complement strand
CCGCGTGGTCGTGCCCTTCCCGGCGGGCGGCCCCACCGACACGGCATCGCGCATCGTGGGCCAGAAGCTGGGCGAGCGTCTGAAGCAGACCGTGGTGGTGGAAAACCGCCCCGGCGCCTCCGGCTCCATCGCGGCCGTGCAGGTCGCCAAGAGCCCGGCCGACGGCTACACGCTGATGATGCTGGCCACGCCCACGCTGCTGGCGCCGCACCTGTACAAGAAGGCCGGCTACGACACCGTCAAGGACTTCACGCCCGTGGCCACGGTCTATGACCTGCCCATCGTCATCGTGGTCAACCCCACGCTGCTGCCCGACGTCACCGACCTCAAGAGCCTGATCGCCCACGCCAAGGCGCAGAAGGTCGCGCTCAACTACACCAGCTCGGGCGCCGGCAGCTTCGGCCACCTGAGCATGGAGCTGCTCAAGCAGATGGCCGGCTTCGACATGCAGCACGTGCCCTACAAGGGCGGCGTGCCCGCCATCACCGACACCATCGGCGGCCAGGTGCCCATCATGTATGCCGACCTCGTGGCCGCGCTGCCCCACATCCAGGCCGGCAAGCTGCGCGCCATCGCCGTGGGCTCGCCCCAGCGCGTGGCCATGCTGCCCGACACCAAGACCATTGCCGAGCAGGGCATCAAGGGCTACGACGCCGTCTCCTGGGGCGGCCTGCTGGCGCCCAAGGGTAGCCCCAAGGCCGTGGTCGACCGCATCGCCAGCGAAGTTCAGCAGATCCTTGCCGACAAGGACATCCAGGACAAGCTGCTCAACGCAGGCGCCATCGCCG
Source organism: Delftia sp. ZNC0008 (assembly GCF_000799035.1). Classification (NCBI taxonomy): domain Bacteria; kingdom Pseudomonadati; phylum Pseudomonadota; class Betaproteobacteria; order Burkholderiales; family Comamonadaceae; genus Delftia; species Delftia sp. ZNC0008. The sequence goes on along the minus strand of NZ_JTKZ01000047.1, from coordinate 1,295 downwards.
CCTACCAGAACCCCGCCCAGCTGGGCCAGCGCATCCAGCAGGACTACACACGCTGGGGCCAGCTGATCCGCGACAAGGGCATTGCAGTGGAGTGACATCGACATGAAGACACGCATCACCGAACTCTTTGGCATAGAGCACCCCATCATCCAGGGGGGCATGCACCATGTGGGCCTGGCCGAACTGGCCGCCGCTGTCTCCAACGCGGGTGGCCTGGGGCTGATCACGGGCCTGACCCAGCGCACGCCCGAGCTGCTGGCGCGCGAGATCGCGCGCTGCCGCGAGATGACGGACAAGCCCTTCGGCGTCAACCTGACCTTCCTGCCCTCGGTCAACCCGCCCGACTACCCGGGCTACGTCAAGGCCATCATCGAAGGCGGCGTCAAGGTCGTGGAGACGGCGGGCAACAACCCGCAGAAATGGCTGCCCGCGCTCAAGGAAGCCGGCATCAAGGTCATCCACAAGTGCACCTCGGTGCGCCATGCGCTCAAGGCCGAGGCCATCGGCTGCGACGCCATCAGCGTGGACGGCTTCGAATGCGGCGGCCATCCGGGCGAGGACGACATCCCCAATTTCATCCTGCTGCCGCGCGCGGCCGAAGAACTGAAGATTCCCTTCGTCGCCTCGGGCGGCATGGCCGACGGCCGCTCGCTGGTGGCTGCGCTGGCGCTGGGCGCCGAGGGCATCAACATGGGCACGCGCTTCATCGCCACCCAGGAAGCGCCCGTGCACGACAACGTCAAGCAGGCCATCGTCGCGGCCAGCGAGCTGGACACGCGCCTGGTCATGCGTCCGCTGCGCAACACCGAGCGCGTGCTGACCAACCCGGCCACCGAGCGCCTGCTGCAAAAGGAGCGCGAGCTGGGAGCGGCCATCACCTTTGCCGACATCGCGCCCGAGGTGGCCGGCGTCTATCCGCGCATCATGCATGACGGCGACATGGACGCAGGCGTCTGGTCCTGTGGCATGGTGGCCGGCCTGATCCACGACGTGCCCACGGTCCAGCAGCTGATCTCCGGCATCATGGACCAGGCCCATGCACTGATCAACGAGCGGTTGGCCGGCCTGGCCCGCTGACCGCCCATCTTCACAGGACTTACGCAAACAGGATGCGACAACGTGCTGCGCCCCATGGCAAGCCGCTTGCCTTGTTCCTTCTTGCGTAGGTCTTACTTCAAAAACCAGGAAAGAGCTTTCTCATGAAAATCCTTGTACCCGTCAAACGTGTCGTGGACTACAACGTGAAGGTCCGCGTGAAGTCGGACGGCACGGGCGTGGACATCGCCAACGTCAAG
>NZ_JTKZ01000345.1:0-5025 GCF_000799035.1 Delftia sp. ZNC0008 | reverse complement strand
TGCCACGGCACCTGAACGGCGCCGTGCAATCGGGCATTGCCACGGCCATGCCTTCCACCCAGCTGTTCGCCAGCCCGCTGCGCTTCGATGACCAGTGGAAGCCCCAGCCCTACCTGGCCGAGTCCTGGAAGCTGGCCGAGGACGGCAAGTCGCTGACCCTGAACCTGCGCAGGAATGCCGTGTTCCACGACGGCAAGCCCATCACCTCGGCCGACGTGGCCTTCTCCATCATGGCCATCAAGGCCAACCACCCGTTCCAGACCATGCTGGGGCCCGTGGAGAAGGTGGACACGCCGGACCCTTACACGGCCATCATCCGCATGAACGCGCCGCATCCGGCCATCCTGCTGGCCATGAGCCCGGCGCTGGCGCCCATACTGCCCAGGCACATCTATGGCGACGGTGCCGACCTCAAGACCCATGCGCGCAACAGCGCCGACGTGGTGGGCTCGGGGCCGTTCAAGCTGACCGAGTTCCGCGCGGGCCAGCGCATCGTGATGGAGCGCTTCGACAAGTTCTTCCTGCCCGGCCGGCCCTACCTGGACAAGCTGGTCTTCAACATCGTGCCCGACTCCTCCAGCCTGCTGCTGAGCCTGGAGCGCGGCGACGTGCAGATGGTGCCCTACCTGCAGGCCTCCATCGACCTGAAGCGCCTGTCCACCAATCCCCAGATCACGCTGACCGGCAAGGGCTTCGAGGGCATAGGCTCGATCAACTGGCTGGCCATCAACACCGACAGGAAGCCTCTGGACGACGTGCGCGTGCGCAAGGCCATTGCGCATGCCATCGACAAGAACTTCATCACCAAGGCGCTGATGGGCGGCTTCGCCAGCGTGGCCGACGGCCCCATCGTGGCGGCCAGCCCCTTTGCCTCGGCCGACCTGGTGCGCTATCCGCTGGACCTCAAGAAGTCGGCGGCCCTGCTGGACGAGGCAGGCCTCAAGCCCGGCGCCAACGGAGAGCGCTTCAAGATCACCATCGACTACCTGCCGGGCACGGACGAGCAGCAAAAGAACGTGGCCGAGTACGTGCGCGCCCAGCTCAAGAAGGTGGGCATCGCCGTCGAGGTGCGCGCCTCGGCCGATTTCCCGGCCTGGTCCCGGCGGCTGGCCACGCATGACTTCGACCTGTCCATGGACATCGTCTTCAACTGGGGCGATCCGGTCATCGGCGTGCACCGCAGCTACCTGTCCACCAACATCAAGCCCGTGGTCTGGACCAACACCCAGTCCTACCGCAATCCCAAGGTGGACGAGCTGCTGAACACGGCCAGCGGCACGCTGGACACGGCCGAGCGCAAGAAGCTCTATGCGGCCTTCCAGAAGACCGTGACGGACGAGCTGCCGGTGATCTTCATCAACAACTCGCCCTATCACACGGCTGCGCGCAAGAACGTGGGCAACCTGCCGACCACGGTCTGGGGGCCGGCCTCGCCCTATGACGAGATTTTCTTGAAGTAATCCAGGAGGACCCGGCCATGGCATTTCTCCGCACACTCTTCAAGCGGCTGCTGCAGGGCCTGGCGCTGGTGCTGGCCGTGGTGGTGCTGAACTTCATGCTGGTGCATGCGGCGCCCGGCGACCCCGTGGAGACCATTGCCGGCGCCAGCGGCGGCATGGAGCCCGAGCTCATGGCCGAGCTGCGCACACGCTACGGGCTGGATCGGCCGCTGCCCGTGCAGCTGGGCATCTACCTGGCGCGCGTGGCCAGTGGTGATCTGGGCTACTCCTACTTCTTCAACCTGCCGGTGGCGCAGATGATTGCCGAGCGCGTGCCCGCCACCTTGCTGCTGGTGCTGGCCGCCGTGCTCACGGCCTTCGTGGTGGGCACGCTGCTGGGCGTGCTGTCCTCGCGCCGGCCCAACGGCCTGCTGTCGCAGTGCATCACCGTGCTGTCCCTGGTGGGCTTTGCGGCGCCCGTGTTCTGGACCGGCATGCTGCTGGTGCTGGCGTTTGCCTCCTGGTGGCCCGTGCTGCCGGTGTCGGGCATGCGCTCTGCCGATGCCGCAGGCGGCGCAGGCCTTGCCGACCTGCTGGATGTGGCACGGCACCTGGTGCTGCCCGCGCTGACACTGGCCCTGGTCTACCTGGCGCAGTACAGCCGGCTGTCGCGCTCGTCCATGCTGGACGTGCTGGGCGCCGACTACATCCGCACGGCGCGCGCCAAGGGGCTGGCCGAGCATGTGGTGCTCTACCGCCATGCGCTGCGCAACGCGCTGCTGCCCGTGGTGACCATGCTGGGCCTGCAGTTCGGCAACGTCATGGCCGGCGCCATCATCGTGGAGACGGTCTTCAACTGGCCGGGCCTGGGGCGGCTGGCCTTCGACTCGGTGCTGCGGCGCGACTACCCGACCATCCTGGGCGTGCTGCTGTTCTCCTCCATCGTCGTGGTCGTGATGAACCTCGTCACCGACCTGTGCTACCGGCTGATCGATCCCCGCATCAAGGCGGCCTGAGACCATGAATGCCATCACACCACCTTCCGTGTCCGTGCCGACCGTCGCCGCGCCGCAGGCCGCAGCCCATGCCGAGCACCCGGCGCGCGAAGCGCTGCGCATGTTCCTGCGCAACCCCTCGGCCATTGCCGGCATGGCCATGCTGCTCATCGTGCTGCTGGTGGCCATCGCCGGCCCCTGGATCTGGCCTGCGGACCCGTTCGAGATCCGCACCATGCCGCTGAGCCCGCCGTTCAGCGAGGAGGCCTGGCTGGGCAGCGACCAGCTGGGGCGCGACGTGCTCACGGGCATCATCCACGGCGGCCGCGCCACGCTGCTGGTGGGCGCCTTCGCGGCTTTGCTGTCGGTGTGCATCGGCGTGACGCTGGGGGCGATGGCCGGCTACTACGGCGGCCGCGTCGATGCGCTGCTGATGCGCGTGACCGAGTTCTTCCAGGTGCTGCCTGCGCTGCTGTTCGCCATGGTGGTGGTCACGCTGTTCTCGCCCTCGCTGGTGACGGTCACGCTGGCCATCGGCAGCGTGAGCTGGCCGGCCACGGCGCGGTTGACGCGGGCCGAGTTCATGCGCATCCGCCAGCTTGAATTCGTGCGCGCGGAGAGCGCCATCGGCGCGCGCCACGGCCGCATCATCTGGAAGGTGATCCTGCCCAATGCGCTGCCGCCGCTGGTGGTGTCGGCCACGCTGGCCGTGGGCGCCGCCATCCTGTTCGAGGCCGGCCTGTCCTTCCTGGGCCTGGGGGACCCCAACCAGATGAGCTGGGGCCTGATGATCGGGTCGGCCCGCCAGTACCTGCTGTCGTGCTGGTGGGCCGTGGCCTTTCCCGGTGCCGCCATCTTCGTCACCGTGCTGGCCGTCAGCCTGATCGGCGACGGCCTCAACGATGCACTCAACCCCAAGCTGAGGGAGCGCTGATGGACACCGACACCCCCCTGTTGCAAGTCAGCGGCCTGCGCGTGGCCTTCCAGGGCCGGCGCGGCCAGGCCACGGTGCTCAACGGCGTGGATTTCGATCTGCGCGCGGGCGAGACCCTGTGCGTGGTCGGCGAATCCGGCTGCGGCAAGAGCATGACGGCGCTGGCGCTGCTGCGCCTCATTCCCTCGCCTCCGGGTCGCATCACGGGCGGGCAGGTGCGCTTCCAGGGCGAGGACCTGGTGGCCGCCGGCGAGGCCCATATGCGCCAGGTGCGCGGCAACCGCATCTCCATGATCTTCCAGGAGCCCATGACCTCGCTGAACCCGGTGCTCACCGTGGGCGAGCAGATCGCCGAGCCGCTGCGCCTGCACGCTGGCCTGGACGCGGCTGCCGCGCGCCAGCGCGCCGTGGAGATGCTCCGGCAGGTCGGCATCCCCGCACCCGAGCGGCGTGTGCACGAGTACCCGCACCAGTTGTCGGGCGGCATGCGCCAGCGCGTGATGATCGCCATGGCCCTGGCCTGCCGGCCCGACATCCTGATCGCCGACGAGCCCACCACGGCGCTGGATGTGACCGTGCAGGCGCAGATCTTCGACCTGCTGCGCGAGCTGCAGCGCGACAAGGGCACGGCCATCGTGCTGATCACGCACGACATGGGGGCCGTGGCCGAGATGGCCGACCGCGTCATGGTCATGTATGCGGGCCGCGTGATCGAGCAGGGCCGCTGCGAGCAGGTGCTGTCGGCGCCCGCCCATCCGTACACGCGCGGCCTGATCGCCTGCCTGCCCGAGCTGGGCAGCAGCCAGGCAGGCGGGCGCACCGAGCTGCCCGAGATCCCCGGCGTCGTGCCCTCGATCTGGGAGTTGGGCAGCGGCTGCGCCTTCCGTGCGCGCTGCCGCGAGGCCCAGCCGCGCTGCGCCAGCGAGGCGCCGCCGCTGGTCGCGCTGGATGATCCATCCCACGGCGTGGCCTGCTGGCTGCACGCTCCCGCTTCCCGCATCCGCGCCCACACGGAGGCCCTGGCATGAACGCACGCATGGACGATACCCTCTTGCAGGTGGACGATCTCCAGGTCCACTTTCCGCGCCCGGGCAAGGGCCTGTTCGGCAGGCCCGAGGTGGTCAAGGCCGTGGACGGCGTGTCCTTCAGCCTGCGGCGCGGCAGCACGCTGGCCGTGGTGGGCGAGTCGGGCTCGGGCAAGACCACCACGGCGCTGGCCGTGATGCGCCTGGCGCCCGTGACGGCAGGCCGCATGCAGCTGGGCGATACCGACCTGGGTGGCCTGTCGGGCGAGGCCCTGCGCCAGGCGAGGCGGCGCATGCAGATCGTGTTCCAGGACCCGTTTTCCTCGCTGAATCCGCGACAGCGCGCGGGCGATGCGGTGCGCGCTCCGCTGGACCTGATGGACGTGGGCACGCCGGCCGAGCGCGAGGCGCGCGTGGCCGAGCTGTTCACCCAGGTCGGCCTGCGGCCCGAACAGCGCCAGCTGTTCCCGCACCAGTTCTCGGGCGGCCAGCGCCAGCGCATCAACATCGCGCGCGCCCTGGCCACGCGGCCCGAACTCGTGGTCTGCGACGAACCCGTGTCGGCGCTGGACATCGCCATCCGCGCCCAGATCCTCAACCTGCTGGCGCGGCTGCAGCGCGAGCTGACGCGG
>NZ_JTKZ01000495.1:0-13375 GCF_000799035.1 Delftia sp. ZNC0008 | reverse complement strand
CCGCGTCCAGTGCGCGAACAGGGCGCCCGTGCAATAGAACTTGCGCCCCTGCACGAACCAGCTGCCGCTCTCGCGCAGCAGCCGGGTGCGGCGCTGGAAGTCGCGGTGGCCGATCTCGGCCAGTGCATTGCCCAGGCGCTCGCCGCGCAGCACACAGTCATAGAAGAAGGCCTTTTGCGCGGGCGATCCGCCCACGCGCAGCACTTCCAGCGAGTAGTAGTGGTTCTGCGGAATGTGGCCGAAGTTGCCATCGGCCGCCGCAATCAGGGCAATGGCCCGCGTCAGCGTGGCCGTGGACACGCCCGCGCCGCCGTACTCCTGGGGAATGGTGATGCCCCACAGGCCGCTCTGGCTGAACTGCTCCACCTCCTGCCAGGGCAGCAGGCGGTCGCGGTCGCGTGCCAGTGCGCCGGGGGCGATGAGGGCGGCAAAACTGCGGGCCGCTTCCAGCGCCTCGGCCTCGCTGCCGATGATGTGGGCGGGCCGGGCCGGAGGCGCTGCGGGAGCGGGCTGGCTGCCCGGTGTGGAGGCCAGGGCCTGCAGCTCTTGGGTCGATGTCTGTGTCATGGCCGTCAGTTCCACTGGTGGCGGCGCGGCAGGGCGCCGTTGAGCAGGTAGTTGCCCAGCAGGTGGTATTTCCAGCGCACGGGGTCGTGCAGCGTGTGCACGCGGGCGTTGCGCCAGTGGCGGTCCAGGCGGTGGGCAGCGCGGCTGGCCGAGGAGCCGGCCAGCGCGAACAGGTGCTCGCCGGCCTGCAGCGCGGCCTCGGTGGTGAGGATCTTGGCCTCGGCCACGGCCACCGAGGCCTGGGCGCTGGCCTGCTCGTCCGCCGCGCCACCCGCCGCTGCAGCAAGCGCATCCAGCGTGCGCGCGGCCTCCAGCAGCACGGCATGGGCCGCATCCACCTCGATCTGCAGCTGGCCGACCTCGTGGATGAGGTGGGGATCGTCGCTGGCGCGCGCCACGCCCGAGTCCATCCAGGGCCGGCTCTTGTCGCGCACGAAGTCCACCGCGTCGCGCAGCGCGCCCTGGGCAATGCCCGCGTCGATGGAGGCCTGGATCAGCTGCGACACCGGGCCGGACAGCGAGGGCGTGGCCTCGAACTGCCAGGCAGGCACCACGTCCTCGGGATGTACCTGCACCTGGTCCAGCTGCACGCTGCCGCTGGCCGTGGTGCGCTGGCCGAAGGAATCCCAGTCGTCGAACACGGTCACGCCCGGCGCATCGCGCCGCACCCAGACCTGCACGATGCGGCCCTCCTCGTCCTGGGCACGGAAGGGCACCCAGTGCGCGAAGGCCGAGCCCGTGGAGTAAAAGCGCGTGCCGCTGACGCGCAGGCCGCCTGCCGCATCGCGCGACAGGCGCGCCGTGGCCTCCAGCACATGGGCCGCGCGCCCCTTGCGCTCCGGCCCGGCATTGCCCAGGCGGTGGCCGGCCAGCACGTCGGCGAACCAGCGGCGCTTCTGGGGCTCGCTGCCCATGTCCCGCAGGTTCTGCAGCACGGCGAAATGGTTCTGCGGAATCTGGCCCAGCGAAGGGTCGGCCGCGCACAGCGTGACGAAGACCTGGGCCAGCGTCTCGTAGGAAGCGCCCAGGCCGCCGTAGGCGCGGGGCACGGTGATGGCGCCCAGCCCGCTGGCCGTGTAGCGCTCGATTTCCTGCCAGGGCAGGCGCCGCTCATGGTCGCGGGCGGCTGCGTCCACGCGCCATTCATCGGCCAGGGCCTGGGCGGCCTGCAGGGCCTCGGCCTCGCTGGCGATGCGGTGCGGAGTGGAGGGCGGCAGGGGCAGGCGCCGCAGCGCCCCGCCCGGGGTGTGGTGTGTGTTGCCGGGCAAGGCTGCGCCCAGGGCATCCGGTGTGGTCATTCCGTGCCTCGTTGCTGAGTCGGTGGGGAGAGGGCCGCCAGGCGGCGGCCCCGGAGGGAAAGGCTTGGTGCCTGTTTTCAGCGTCAGCGGCTGCGCAGCCGGCGCACGTAGCGGTCGCCCAGCACCTGGACCACGGTGACCAGCGCGATCAGCACGGCAATCACCAGCAGCATCACCTGGGTGTCGAAGCGCTGGTAGCCGTAGCGGATGGCCAGGTCGCCCAGGCCGCCCGCGCCCACGGCGCCGGCCATGGCCGAGGAGCTGATCAGCGCCACCAGGGTGATGGTGAAGCCGCCCACGATGCCGGGCAGGGCCTCGGGCAGGTAGACGTGGCGCACGATGTCCCACTTGCGGCAGCCCATGGCCTGGGCGGCTTCGATGAGGCCGGGATCGACCTCGCGCAGGCTGACCTCGACGATGCGCGCGAAGAACGGCGTGGCGCTGATGGCCAGCGGCACGATGGCCGCCCACACGCCGATGGTGGTGCCCGTCACCAGCCGCGTGAACGGGATCAGCGCCACCAGCAGCACGATGAAGGGCGTGGCACGGAAGCCGTTGATCACGCTGCCCAGCGCGCGGTGCGTGCGCGGCGAGGCCAGGAAGCCGCCGGGCGCGGTGACGATGAGCAGCACCGCCAGCGGAATGCCCGCCGCCAGCGCGATGCCGCCCGAGACGCCGACCATCATCAGCGTGTCGGCCAGCGCGTTGCCGTAGCGCTCAATGGGAATGGACAGATTCAGCGACATATCCGAGATCCTTGATGTCATGCGCAATGGCCGCCGGGCCCTGCGTCAATGTGTGCCAGTCATGCGCGGCCGTGCCGCCGCCCAGCGCGATCAGCAGCTGCCCCTGGGCATGGCCCTGGATGCGGTCCACGCCGCCATGCAGCAGGCGCACCCGGCCGCCCAGGGCCTGGGCGATGCGCGGGAAGTCGGGCTCCAGCCCGTCCTCGCCGCGGTAGGCCAGCTGCAGGATGCGTTCGTGGCGGCCTGCGGGCGCGGTGCTCAGCAGGCGCTGGCGCAGGTCGTCGGGCAGGCCGTGCTGCAGCGGTGCCAGCAGGGCGCGCGTGGCCGGGTGCTGCGGGTTGCCGAAGACCTTCCAGACTTCGCCCAGCTCGGCGATGCGGCCCTGCTCCAGCACCAGCACGCGGTCGGCGATCTCGCGGATCACGCTCATCTCATGCGTGATCAGGACGATGGTGATGCCCAGCTTGCGGTTGATGGTGCGCAGCAGCTCCAGGATGGACTGCGTGGTCTCGGGGTCCAGGGCCGAGGTGGCCTCGTCGCACAGCAGGATCTCGGGGTCGGTGGCCAGGGCGCGGGCAATACCCACGCGCTGCTTTTGCCCGCCCGACAGCCGGCTCGGATAGGTGTCTGCCTTCTCCTGCAGGCCCACCAGGGCCAGCAGCTCATTGACCCGCGCATTGATGCGTGCGCGCGGAAGGCCCGCCACCTGCAGGGGCAGGGCCACGTTGTCATGCACCGTCTTGGCCGACAGCAGGTTGAAGTGCTGGAAGATCATGCCGATGCGCCGGCGCAGCTGCACCAGCTGCGATTCGTCCAGCGTGCCGATGTCCACGCCGTCGACCCGCACCTGGCCGCTGCTGGGCTGCTCCAGCCGGTTGATGGTGCGCAGCAGGCTGGACTTGCCCGCGCCGCTGCGCCCGATGATGCCGAAGATGCTGCCCGGCGCGATCTCCAGGCTGATCGCGTCCAGCGCCTGTACGGGCCCGGCCGAAGACTGGTAGGTCTTGGCCACGCCGCTGAAGGCCACGGCGCCGGGTCCGCGGATGGATTCCCGCGTGCTGCCGGCCGCTGCCGATGAGCGCCTGCCCGCCTCATGGGCCGGCCTGTCCGCCTCGTGGGCCGGCCTGTCCGCCAGGGGCTGCCTGGCTGCAATGCTGGTTGACATGGCTGAAGTCCTCCCCGTGCCGCTCAGGGCTTGACCCAGGCCAGGTTGTACAGGCGCTTGTCGTTGGAGAAGGCGCGCTGGGCCTCGGCCTTCACCGCATCGGAGTTCTGGTAGATGCGGATGAACTTCTGCACCACGGGGTCCTGCGTGCGGTTGGCCTTGACCACGAACTGGATGGAAAAGCGCGCATCCTCGATGCCCGAATACGCAAGCCCGCTGGACGGATCGAAGGCCTTGGCCGCCACGATGAAGTGCGGGTAGCCCTGGGCAATATCCACGTCGCCCGTGATGCGCACCAGCTGCGGCCCCTCGACCTCGACGAAGCTGAGCTTCTTGGGGTTCTCGACGATGTCGTCCAGGCTGCCCAGGTAGCCCACGCCGGGCTTGAGCTTGATCAGCCCCACCTTCTGCAGCAAGAGCAGGCCGCGCCCCTGGTTCACGGGGTCGTTGGCAATGCCCACCTTGCCGCCCTGCGGCACCTGGGCGATGGCCTTGTGCTTGAGCGAGTACAGGCCCACGTTGGCCAGGATGCCCGTGCCCGCGCTGGCCAGCTTGTAGCCGTTCTTCTGGATGGCGTTGTCCAGGAAGGGCTGGTGCTGGAAGTAGTTGATGTCCAGGTCGCCCGAGTCCACGGCCACGTTGGGCGTGGTCCAGTCGGTGAACTCCACCACCTGCACATCGATGCCCTGGGCCTTGGCCTCCCTGGCGGCCACGGCCACCGAGTCGGCGTAGGCGCCGGGCACCACGCCGATGCGCAGCTTGTCGGCAGCATGGGCGGAGAACAGGGCCAGGGCGGCCAGCGGGGCGATCAGGGCACGGGAAAGCTTCATCGGGATCTCCGGAAAAAAGGGTTCGAAAAAGGCAGGAAGGGGCTGCGTCACGGCTTGCGCCACGGCAGGCTGTACAACCTGCCGTTGGCAGCGAATGACTTGTGGATCTGCGCCTGCACGGCGCCCGAGGTCTGGTAGATGCGCACGAACTGCGCAATGCGCGGGTCCCGGGCGTTGTCCTGGCGCGAGACGAAGCGGATGGCGTAGTACAGGTCGTCAATGCCCGAATACAGCAGCGCATTGCCGGCCACCTGCGGCCGCCCGGCGTTGACGAAGTGGGCCGGGTAGCCCTGGGCCAGGTCCACATCGTCCAGCGCGCGCACCAGCTGCGGCCCCTCGATCTCGACAAAGCGCAGCCTGCGCGGGTTGGACACGATGTCGTCCAGCCCCGCGCGCGGGCCCTTGCCTTCGCGCAGCTGGATCAGGCCGGCCTTCTCCAGCAGCAGCAGGCCGCGCCCCTGGTTGACGGGGTCGTTGGCCACGCCGACGCGCGCTCCCTCCTTCAGGTCGGCAAAGCGCTGGGTCTTGAGCGAGTACAGGCCGATGTTGGGCAGCAGGCCCGTGGCCACGCTGGTGAAGGTATAGCCGCGCTCGCGGATGGCGTTGTCCAGGAAGGCCTGGTGCTGGAAGTAGTTGAGGTCGATGTCGCCGGCCGCCAGCGCCGTGTTGGGCGTGGTCCAGTCGGTGAACTCGATGACCTGCACGTCCAGCCCCTGGGCGCGCGCCTCCTTGGCGGCGACCTCCACGGAGTCGGCCAGCGAGCCGGGCGTGACGCCTATCTTCAGCGCGGCGGCCGCCGCAAGGCCGGGCAGCGCCAGCGTGGCGGCGAGCGACCAGAGCAATGTGTTTCTGCGCGTGGGCAAGGCGTGGTTCCTCCAGCTCGGCCAGGCCCGGCGCCGGCGCCCACATGGCGCCTGCCGGCATGGCCTCTGAAGGCATTGCAACACCCGGCCCCGGCGCGCACCACGACGGAATTCACATTTCCTTATAGCGACGGTAAAGCGCTGCAAGGCCTTGTTTTGCAAGACTTTCCCTGCCGCCTGCGCTTGAGCTTATTGCCGCAAGAGCTATGGATCGCTGCCGGTTGCGCGGCGGTGCAGCAATCGCCGTGGGCGACAGTCCACGCACGGACTGCGCCATCGCCGTGGGGGACAATGCAGCGGCGCCGCCCGCCACCGGTGCGCGGGCGGCGGCTGCAATACATGCACTACAGGATGGACAAGCAATGGAGATGAAGAACGCAAAGACGGCCGTGGTCACGGGCGGAGGAACCGGCGTGGGCAAGGCCGTGGCGCTGGCCCTGGCGGGCGCGGGCTACCAGGTGGTGGTGGCGGGCCGCCGCCAGGCGCCGCTGGATGAGACCTGCGCCGAGGCCCAGGCAAAGTACGGCGCAGGCGAGCGCATGCTGGGCATTGCCACCGATGTCAGCGACCCGGCTGCCGTGGAGCAGCTGTTCGCGCGCACGGTGCAGCGCTTCGGGCGCGTGGACCTGCTGTTCAACAACGCCGGCCGGGGCAATCCGCCCGGCTCCTTCCTGGACTGGACGCCCGAGCAGTGGCGCGAGGTGGTCGATGTCAACCTCAACGGCATGTTCTATTGCCTGCAGCAGGCGTTTCGCACCATGCGCGACCAGTCGCCGCGCGGCGGCCGCATCATCAACAACGGCTCCATCTCCGCGCATGCGCCGCGCCCCAATTCCAGCGCCTACACGGCCACCAAGCATGCCGTCATGGGCCTGACCAAGACGGCTGCGCTGGACGGCCGTGCCTACGACATCGCCGTGGGCCAGATCGACATCGGCAATGCCATGACCGAGCTGGCATCGCGCATGGCCAAGGGCGTGCCCCAGGCCAATGGCGAGATCGCGGTGGAGCCGCTGATCGACGCGGATGTGGTGGGCCAGTCCGTGCTCTACATGGCCAGCCTGCCGCTGGAGGCCAATGTGCTGTTCCACACGGTGATGGCCACCAAGATGCCCTTCGTGGGCCGGGGCTGAAACGGCAAAGGCAGGCCCTCAGGCCTGCACGCGGCGGCTCGCCGTCTCGGACGGGAGCTCGCCGAAGCGGCTGCGGTACTGGGCCGCGAAGTGGCCCAGGTGCAGGAAGCCGTATTTCTGCGCCACGTCGCGCACGCCGGAGCCGGCTGCGGCGCCCGGGCCCTTGGCTGCCTGGAGTTCGGCGCGCACCCGGTCCAGCCGCAGCTGGCGCAGGAAATCCATGGGCCCCATGCCTGCGTGCTGGCGGAAGGCGGCCTGCAGCGTGCGCGCGCTGCAGCCGGCCTCGCGGCAGACATCGGCCAGCGACAGGGGCTGGTCGGCATGGGCCTGCATGTACTCCTGGGCCTTGCGCACGCCGCGCGGCAGCAGACTGCGCCGGCTGTCCCCGGCCAGTGCGCGGCTGTGGCTGTGCGTGGCCGACATCAGCAGGCTGGTCAGCAGGTATTCCTCCGCATGCCGGGCCAGCGCCTGCGTGGCCTGCAGGGCGTTGCCCGCATCCAGCGTGTGCCGCAGGCAGTCGATGAAATGCACCAGCGGTGCCAGCGCCGGCTGGTCCAGCGGCACGCCCAGATCGAACACCAGGGGCCGGCCTGCGGGCGCCTGCAGCAGCGCCTCCAGCCGCGCTACCAGGGCCGGGCGGGCCATGCGCACGATCAGGTGCGGGCTGTCGTCGGCCCAGCGCATGGACAACGGCTCGGTCGGCGAGGGCAGGGAGGCCAGGCGCGGCGTGGCATCCACCTGCTGCGCGCCGCAGCGGATCTCGGCACTGCCGCGCAGGGGAATCTGCAGCAGGAAGAAGTCCCGCAGATAGCCGGGCTCGATGTGCACGCCGGGGCCGTATTGCACATAGTTCAGGCTGACGTTGCGGGAAAGCGGCGCGCTGTGGTGGCAGGCGTCCAGCTCGGCGCGCGGGCGCAGCATGCCCAGGCCATGCGGACAGAAGACGCGCGCCACGCTTTCGCGGGCCTCGTCCATGTCGTGGCTCTCGAAAAGCCGGTAGCGCTGCAGCGGCAGCGGTGTGTGCATGGCGTGTTCCATAGGCTGGGCAGAACGTAGCAAAAACCACCCGCTCCCACAATTCGGACCATTCCCCGGGAGCCAATTTCTGCGCGCCAGGGACAGCGCCTGCGCTTGCCGGATGCCTGCGCGGCCCGGCCCCCCGTAACGTGTGCTGCACAGGCCAGCCCGGCCTGGCATCCACACGGGAGAACAAGCGTCATGTTCAAGGGACTCGAAGGCAAAAGCGCCATCGTCACCGGCGGCTCCACCCTGATAGGCGCCGGCGTGGTGCGTGCGCTGCACGCGGCCGGCGTGAAGGTGGTCATTGCCGACATCGATGCCGACAACGGCCAGGTGCTGGCCGATGCGCTGGGCGAGGGCGCGCTTTTCGTGCGCACCGACATCACCGACGACGCCCAGGTCGCTGCCTGCGTTCAGCAGGCATGCAGCCGGCACGGCGGCGTGCACATCCTGGTCAACCTGGCCTGCTCCTATGTGGATGAGGGCCTGCAGTCGCCGCGCGCTGACTGGCTGGCCTCGTTCAACGTGAACGTGGCCAGCGCCGTGGCCATGCTGCAGGCCGTGCACCCGCGCATGGTGGCCGCCGGTGGCGGGGCCGTGGTGAATTTCACCAGCATCTCTTCGGAAGCGGCGCAGACGGGGCGCTGGCTCTACCCGGCCAGCAAGGCGGCCATGAAGCAGCTCACGCGCAGCATGGCCATGGACCTGGCGGCCGATGGCATCCGCGTCAACAGCGTATGCCCGGGCTGGACCTGGTCGGCGGTGATGGACCGGCTCAGTGGCGGCGACCGCGCCAAGACCGACCGCGTGGCCGCACCCTTTCACCTGCTGGGCCGCGTGGGCGATCCGCATGAGGTGGCCCAGGTGGTGCTGTTCCTGTGCTCGGACCATGCCAGCTTCGTGACCGGCGCCGACTACGCGGTGGACGGCGGCTACGGCGCCATGGGGCCCGAGCGCGCCGTGGCCGCCATTCCCCAATTGATGGACTAGTACGCAGTACGGACACGGAGCCGCAAGGAGACAGCCATGAAGAAAATCGCCATCGTCGGAGCCGGCCAGTCGGGCCTGCAACTCGGCCTGGGCCTGCTGGCTGCAGGCCATCAGGTCACGATACTGAGCAACCGCACGGCGCAGGACATCGCCCAGGGCCGGGTCATGTCCAGCCAGTGCATGTTCGACAGCGCGCTGCAGATAGAGCGCGGCCTGGGCCTGGATCACTGGTCGCGCGAATGCCCGGTGGTCGAGGGCATCGGCCTGTGCGTGCCGCACCCTGGGCAGCACGGCGGGAAAGCGGCCGGCAAGGCCATCGACTGGGCCGCGCGTCTGAACGCGGGCGCGCAGTCCGTGGACCAGCGCCTGAAGATCCCCGCATGGATGGACGACTTCCGCCGCCAGGGCGGCGAGCTGGTGCTCAAGGACGCGGGCATCGCCGAGCTGGAGGAATGCACGCGCAGCCATGACCTGACCCTGGTCGCCAGCGGCAAGGGCGAGATATCGAGGCTGTTCGAGCGCGATGCCCACCGCTCGCGCTTCGACCAGCCCCAGCGTGCGCTGGCGCTGACCTATGTGACGGGCATGAAGCCGCGCGAGCCGTTCTCCGCCGTGTCCTTCAACCTGCTGCCGGGCGTGGGCGAGTATTTCGTGTTCCCGGCGCTGACGACCACGGGCCCCTGCGAGATCATGGTGTTCGAAGGCGTGCCCGGCGGCCCCATGGACTGCTGGGGCGATGTGAAGACACCGGAGCAGCACCTGGAGCGCAGCCGCTGGATCCTCGACACCTTCGTGCCCTGGGAGGCCGAACGCTGCCGCGACATTGCGCTGACCGATGACAACGGCATCCTCGCGGGCTGCTTCGCCCCCACGGTGCGCAAGCCCGTGGCCACGCTGCCGTCGGGGCGCAAGGTGCTGGGCATGGGCGACGTGGTGGTGCTCAACGACCCCATTACGGGCCAGGGCTCCAACAACGCGGCCAAGTGCGCCGACACCTATCTGCGCAGCATCCTGGCGCGCGGCAATGGCGACAGTAATGGTGACGGATATGGCGCCTTCGACGCCGCCTGGATGCAGCAGACCTTCGACCGCTACTGGTTCGGCTATGCGCAATGGGTCACGCAGTGGACCAACATGCTGCTGGCGCCACCGCCGCCCCATGTGCTCAAGCTGCTGGCCAGCGCGGGCACGCTGGCACCGCTGGCCAGCGCCTTTGCCAACGGCTTCGACGACCCGCGCACCTTCTTCCCCTGGTTCGCGGACGCGGGCGAGGCAGACCACTACATCGACAGCTGCGCGGCCATCGCCGCCATGGCAGCCGTCCCCGCCTAGCCGCAGAGGCCGCCATGAGCACATGCGACACCCCGGCCCCCGCCACGGCCTGCTCCTTCGATCCGCGCGAGCTGCGCAAGGCCTTCGGCCAGTTCACCACGGGCGTGACCGTCATCACCACGCGCGCGCCGGACGGGCGGCGCGTGGGCATGACGGCCAACTCGTTCTCCTCGGTCTCGCTGGACCCGCCGCTGGTGCTGTGGAGCCTAGCGCGCCAGGCGCCCAGCGTCTGCGATTTCCAGGGCGCCAGCCACTTCGCCATCCACGTGCTGGCTGCGGGCCAGCACCTTCTGTCGCGGCGCTTTTCCACGCCGCAGCAAGACAAGTTCGTCGGCCTGGACTGCGCGGAAGGCCCGGCCGGCGTGCCCCTGATCGATGGCGTGCTGGCCCGCTTCGTCTGCCGCAACGTCCGGCAATACGATGGCGGCGACCACCTCATCTTCATCGGCCAGGTCGAGCGCTGCGAACGCTTCGACGGCGAGCCCCTGGCCTTTCACGCGGGCTACTATCAGGTGACGGTGCGGCACCCCGAATGCGTATGACGGGTCATGAAAAAAGCGGCACCGCAGCTTTCCCCACCCTTTGCAACGGAGACAACCCCATGCAGCAGAAAGAACCCCCGGCCAGCCGCCATGTGCGCATCAACGCGCTGGACGGCAGCGGCAGCTTCAACGCCTACCTGGCCGTGCCGGCCTCGGGCAGCGGCCCCGGCCTGGTGCTGGCGCAGGAGATCTTCGGCGTCAACGCCACCATGCGCGAGGTGGCCGACTACTACGCCGAAGAAGGCTACGTGGTGCTGGTGCCCGACCTGTTCTGGCGCCAGCAGCCCGATGTGGAACTGGGCTACACGCCGGCGGACTGGGAGCGCGCCTTCGGCCTCTACAAGGGATTCGACGAGGCCCTGGGCGTGCAGGACATCCAGGCCTGCCTGAACGCCCTGCGCCAGCGCCCCGAGGTCACGGACGGCAAGGCCGGCGTGCTGGGCTTTTGCCTGGGCGGCAAGCTGGCCTACCTGGCCGCCTGCCGCACCGATGCCGATGCGGTGGTCGGCTACTACGGCGTGGGCATCGAGGCGGCGCTGGACGAGGCCGAGCGCATCCGCTGCCCGCTCACCCTGCATGTGGCCGAGCTCGACGCCTTCTGCCCGCCCGAGGCGCGCCAGCGCATCGTCCAGGCGCTGGGCGGGCGTCCCGGCGTGGCCGTGCATGTCTATCCCGGCGTGGACCATGCCTTTGCGCGCAAGGGCGGCGACCATTTCCACCGCGCCTCGGCCCTGATGGCGCATGAACGCAGCATTGCGACGCTCAAGTCCGCCATCGGCCCGCATTTCGACCTGGCCGCGCTGTGGGACAAGCACTGCGAGTACGAGTTCGCCACGCGCAACGTGGACGACACCATGGCCACCATGGTGGCCGAGCCCTATGTGAACCACATCCCCACCATGACCGGCGGCGTGGGCTTCAGCAACCTGCACGCCTTCTATACGAACCACTTCGTCAACAGCAATCCGCCCGATACATCGCTGACCCCGATTTCACGCACCGTGGGGGCCTCGCAGGTGGTGGACGAGATGCTGTTCTGCTTCACGCACACCACCGAGATCCCGTGGATGCTGCCCGGCGTGCGGCCCACGGGGCGGCGCGTGGAGATCCCGCTGCTGGCCGTGGTCAAGTTCCGGGGCGACAAGCTCTACCACGAGCACATCTACTGGGACCAGGCCAGCGTGCTGGTGCAGGTGGGCCTGCTGGACCCGGCGCTGCTGCCCGTGGCGGGCGTGGAGACGGCCCGCAAGCTGATGGACGAGACACTGCCTTCCAACGAACTGCTCAAGCGCTGAGCGCGGCGCGGGCGCACGGGTTTCACCCTGCGCCCGATGGCGGCCTGCAGGCCGCCAGGGCTCTCAGGGTTGCCACCAATGTTGATATGTCAACATTGGTGGATCATGCGGCCATCGCAATCGCCGTCGCCGCCCGGTTCCCTCCGCCCAATGCCCTGCCCACGCACATCCACGATCCCTGCCGCCGATGCCGCCACCGGCCCTGCACCGGACACGCAGGTCTGCAGCCAGACGCTGGCACTGGAGGACTTCATCACCTTCCGCCTGGGCGCGCTGTCCAATGCGCTGCAGACCCAGGTGACGCGCCACTACATCGCGCCGGCATCGCCCGTGGGGCTGACCGAGTGGCGGCTCATGGGCCAGATCCAGCGCCATGGCGAGCTGCATGCCAGCGCGCTGTCGCGCCTGAGCCTGATGGACAAGGCCCAGATCAGCCGCGCGCTGCAGCCGCTGATCGACCGGGGCTGGGTGCTGCGCCGCGCCGACCCGCAGCACGCGCGGCGCCACCTGCTGCAGCTGAGCGAAGCAGGGCAGGCGCTCTTCGACGAGGTGCTGTCCCGCGCACGCCCCTACCAGGCGGCCCTGCTAAATGCCCTGACGGCCGATGAGCGCGCCATGCTGGACCGCATCCTGGACAAGCTGGGCCGTGCCTCCCAGGCGCTCGACCAGGGGCTGGATGCCTGATTTCCCCACAAGCCACTGCACAACTCACCTCAAGACCCACCTCAGAACCCACCCCACGAGCCACACCATGAATTGCTCCATGCACCCTGATGAACGCGCCGCCCGCATCGAACTGGCCGCCTGCTACCGCGTCTTTGCCATGCTGGGCTGGGACGAGCTGATCTACAACCACATCACGGTGCGCCTGCCCAACAGCGTGACGGGCGGTGAAAAGCAGTTCCTGATCAATCCCTTCGGCCTGCATTACGAAGAGGTCACGGCCAGCAACCTGGTACGCATCAATGTGCGCGGCGAGGTGCTGGACGGCTCGCGGCATCCGGTGAATCCGGCCGGCTTCGTGGTGCATGCGGCCATCCACGACGGACTGCCGGGCGCGCACTGCGTGATGCACACGCACACCACCTCGGGCATGGGCGTGGCCTGCCTGGAGCAGGGCCTGTCGCAAAGCAACTTCTACAGCGCCCAACTGCACGGCATGGTGGCCTACCATGACTTCGAGGGCATCACCATCCATGCCGACGAAGGGCCGCGCCTGCTGGCCAGCATCGGCCACCGCAAGGCCGTGATCCTGCGCAACCATGGCCTGCTC
This sequence comes from Delftia sp. ZNC0008, assembly GCF_000799035.1. Classification (NCBI taxonomy): domain Bacteria; kingdom Pseudomonadati; phylum Pseudomonadota; class Betaproteobacteria; order Burkholderiales; family Comamonadaceae; genus Delftia; species Delftia sp. ZNC0008. The sequence continues at coordinate 321 of NZ_JTKZ01000495.1, read as the reverse complement.
AGCTGGGGCAGCGATCTGCCCCAGGCCTTTGTGGTGCTGTGGACGCTGCAGCGCGCCTGCGACGTGCAGATGGCCACCCTGTCCATGGGTGCGCCGCGCATGGTCTCCGACGCCATGGCCCAGCGCTGCAATGAGGACTCGCTGACCTTCAACGCCAGCCACGGCGGTGCCCGCGATGTGTTCGACCACCTGGTGCGCCGTGTGAACCGGCGCGACAGCAGCTATCTCGATCTTTGAACCCGGAGCTTCCCGCGCATGACCATGGAACAGACAAGCATTTCATTCGACAAGGCCTGCATCTTCGGCGCCGGTGCCATCGGC
>NZ_JTKZ01000099.1:0-4524 GCF_000799035.1 Delftia sp. ZNC0008 | reverse complement strand
CCGCGTCATCCTGGCCGTACTGCATGCGGCGGGCCGGCTGGTGGCGGCGCAGCCGGAAAGCCGGCGCGTACCTGCCCAAGCCTGAGGCGCAGCCTGAAAGGAAAAAAGGACCGCCGAGGCGGTCCTTTTCTCGTGCAGCTTTTGCCGGTTCAGCGCACGGCGCCCGGATAGGTTCCGGGCAGCAGGATGCTGCGGTCCACGGTATCGATCTGCGTGTGCCCGCAGAAGGCCATGGTGGTCTCCAGCTCCTTCTGGATGATCTGCAGGGCGCGCGTCACGCCATGCTCGCCGTAGGCACCCAGGCCGTAGAGGAAGCTGCGGCCGATCATGGTGCCCTGGGCGCCCAGGGCACGCGCCTTGAGCACGTCCTGCCCGCTGCGGATGCCGCCGTCCATCCAGACCTCGATGTCCTTGCCCGCCGCCTCGGCAATGCCCGGCAGCGCCTCGATGGACGAGGGTGCGCCGTCGAGCTGGCGCCCGCCGTGGTTGCTGACGACGAGCGCGTCGGCGCCGCTGTCGGCCGCCAGGCGCGCGTCCTCGGCGTCCATGATGCCCTTGAGGATGAGCTTGCCGCCCCAGAGCTTCTTGATGCGCTCCACGTCGCCCCAGTTCAGGCTGGGATCGAACTGGCTGGCGGTCCACGACGACAGCGAACTCATGTCGGCCACGCCATCCACATGTCCGACGATGTTGCCGAAGGTGCGGCGCTTGGTGCCCAGCATGCCCAGGCACCAGTGCGGTTTGGTCGCCAGGTTGGCCAGGTTGCGCAGCGTGGGCTTCGGTGGCGTGGACAGGCCGTTCTTGATGTCCTTGTGGCGCTGGCCCAGGATCTGCAGGTCCAGCGTCAGCACCAGGGCCGAGCAGTTGGCCGCGCGGGCACGCTCGATCAGGCGCTCCATGAACCGGCGGTCGCGCATCACATAGAGCTGGAACCAGAACGGATGGCGGCCCGTGTGCTCGGCAATGTCCTCGATGGAGCAGATGCTCATGGTGGACAGCGTGAACGGAATGCCGAAGGCCTTGGCCGCGCGCGCGCCCAGGATCTCGCCGTCGGCATGCTGCATGCCGGTCAGGCCCGTGGGCGCGATGGCCACGGGCATGGCGACCTGCTCGCCGATCATGGTGGTGCGCGTGCTGCACCCCTCCATGTTCACGGCCACGCGCTGGCGCAGCTTGATCCGGTGGAAGTCGTCCTCGTTGGCGCGGTAGGTGCCCTGGGTGTAGGAACCCGAATCGGCGTAGTCATAGAACATGCGCGGCACGCGGCGCTGGGCCACGACGCGCAGGTCTTCGATGCAGGTGATTTTGGAAAGGTCGGTGGACACGTTTTCTGGCTTTCTGGAACCCGCATGCCGCGGGACTGCCGAGCATGGTAGTGCCGTGCGCGGGCTCCGGCCACCCGTTCGGGTTTGAAGTGATTTGTGCGCCGATTGAAATTTTCTCTCTCGCAGCCCAACCCAGGGCTAACGCTAGTGCGCCAAACCGCCATGGGAGTAACGATCCGCCCCGCACAACATCCTAAAAACTCTTCAGGAGAAGCTCCTATGGTTTGGCAACAGGTCTACGACCCTCTTTCCAACATGTGGCTGTCCACACTGCTTGCGGCCATTCCGGTCGTGGTCATGCTGGTGGGACTGGGCTTTTTGCACATGAAGGCCCATCTGGCGGCCGGCGCCGGGCTGGTTGCCGCGCTGGTGATCGCGGTCTTCGTCTACAACATGCCGGCCGGCATGGCCGGGCGCGCGGCGCTGTTCGGCGGCTTCACCGGGCTGCTGCCCATCGGCTGGATCGTTCTGAACATCATCTTCCTGCACCAGCTGACCGAGAAGAACGGCAGCTTCAAGATCCTGCAGGACTCCATTGCCGGCATCACCGAGGACAGGCGCATCCAGCTGCTGCTGATCGCCTTCGCCTTCGGCGCCTTCTTCGAGGGCGCGGCCGGCTTCGGCACGCCCGTGGCCGTGACGGCGGCCATCCTCATCGGCCTGGGCTTTTCGCCGCTGGCCGCCTCGGGCCTGTCGCTGATCGCCAATACCGCGCCCGTGGCCTTCGGCGCGCTGGGCACGCCGGTGATCACGCTGGCCAAGGTCCATGGCTACGACCTGATGGAGGTCACGGCCATGGTCGGCCGCCAGCTGCCGTTCTTCTCGGTGCTGGTGCCGTTCTGGCTGATCTGGGCCTTTGCCGGGCGCAAGGCCATGATGGAGATCTGGCCCATCATTTTGGTGACCGGCGTGTCCTTCGCCATTCCGCAGTACCTGGTGTCCAACTTCATCGGACCCGAGCTGGTGGACATCATCGCGGCCATCGTCTCCATGGTCTGCACGGTCGGCTTCCTGCGCATATGGCAGCCCAGGACCATCTGGCGCTCGACCTCGCTCAAGGGCCATGAGAGCAGCGGCGGCGAGGCCCAGGCGCCCCGCGCCGTGACCCAGCACCCGCGCGCCGACGTGATCCGCGCCTGGACGCCCTGGGCCATCCTCACGGTCTTCGTCTTCATCTGGGGCCTGCCCTCGGTCAAGGCGGCGCTCAATGGCCTGTTCGCACCGGCCTTTCCCATGGAAGGCCTGCACAACATGGTCGAGAAGGTGCCGCCCGTGGTGCGCCAGCCCACCAAGGAAGGCGCCATCTACACGCTGAACCTGCTGTCGGCCACGGGCACGGGCATCCTGCTGTCGGCCATCGTGGGCGGCCTGGTCATGAAGTACAACCCCGTGCAACTGGTCAGCCAGTTCGTGCGCACCCTCTGGCTGGTGCGTTATTCGCTCATCACCATCGTGCTGATGCTGGCGCTGGGCACGCTGACGCGCTACTCGGGCACCGACACCACGCTGGGCCTGGCCTTCGCCAACACCGGCGTGTTCTACCCCTTCTTCGGCACGCTGATGGGCTGGCTGGGCGTGGCGCTCACGGGTTCGGACACGGCATCGAACGTGCTGTTCGGCGGCATGCAGAAGGTGGCGGCCGAGCAGCTGGGCCTGTCGCCCAACCTCATGGGCGCGGCCAACAGCTCGGGTGGCGTGATGGGCAAGATGATCGATGCGCAGTCCATCGTCGTCGCCTCCACCGCCACGCGCTGGTTCAACCATGAGGGCGACATCCTGCGCTACGTGTTCTTCCACTCCGTCGCCCTGGCCTGCCTGATGGGCATCTTCGTGACGCTGCAGGCCTATGTCTGGCCGTTCCGCCTGATGGTCAATTGAGCCTTGCGCATCTGCGCCAGGCCCCAGCCGCCCGCATGCGCCGGGCGGCTTTTTTGCGCCTGGGGTATGCATCGCTGCATCAACAGATGCGCAGCGGCATTTATGGTTGTACCATGCAACCATATTCAAACCCTGCACGGCCCCAAGGAGCACCCATGCCGCAGCACGATCTTTCCCTGGTGGACGACATCCGCGCCGCCTCGCGCCTGATGGTGCGCGAGCTGGGCTTCATGCAGGCCACGCTGGCGGCCACGGACTATCCGCCCTCGGCCGTGCACGCCATCCTGGAGATCGGCGCGCAGGGGTCCATGGCGGCCTCGCAGCTGGCCCAGGCGCTGGGGCTGGAGAAATCCAGCGTCAGCCGCATGGTGCGCAAGCTGGTGGAGGCCGGCGAGCTGAAGGAAACCGCCGATGGCGAGGACGGCCGCGTCAAGCGGCTGGCCCTCACCGCCAAGGGCCGGCGCACGCTGGCCGCCATCGAGGCCTTCGGGCGCCAGCAGGTGACGGCCGCGCTGGACCGCATGCAGCCGCCGCAACAACAGGCGGTGTCGCGCGGGCTGGCCCTCTACGCTCAGGCACTGCAGGCGCATCGGCAGGAGGAGCCCCTGCCCGCACCCGCGCAGATACAGGTCCTGCCCGGATACCGGCCCGGCTGCATCGGCCGCATCGTGGAAATGCATGCGCGCTTCTATGCACGCCACGCAGGTTTCGGCGTCTTCTTCGAAAGCCGCGTGGCCAGCGGCCTGGCCGAGTTCGCTAGCCGGCTGGACAAACCCTGCAACCAGCTGTGGACGGCGCTGGACGGCGACCGCGTCGTGGGCTCCGTGGCCATCGATGGCGAGGACCTGGCCAAGCACCCCGAGGACCGCCAGGCGCACCTGCGCTGGTTCATCCTGGACGACGGCCTGCGCGGCGCCGGCACGGGGCGCCAGCTGCTGCAGCAGGCCCTGGCGTTCTGCGACCAGCAGGCCTTCGAGGCCACCCAGCTGTGGACGTTCAGCGGCCTGGATGCGGCACGCCGGCTCTACGAATCGTCAGGCTTCACCCTGGCCGAGGAATGGCCGGGCCAGCAATGGGGCGAGACCGTGACCGAGCAGCGCTTCGTGCGGGCTCGGCCCTGATGCTGCCCTGAGGCTGCCCTGTGGCCGCACTGCGGCGTTCAGCGCCCGCCCGCGCGCGAAGCCACCACGCCGGCGCCGCGCACCTCCACCTGCACGCTGTCCAGCACCTGCCCCTTGGCATCGACCAGTTCCAGCCGGTGGCGGCCGGGCCAGGGCATCCAGGCGGCGGCAGCACCCCGGCCGATCTCCTTGGGACGCGG
>NZ_JTKZ01000281.1:0-5580 GCF_000799035.1 Delftia sp. ZNC0008 | reverse complement strand
GCTCGGCGCTGCGCGTGAGCAGGTTCAGCCGCAGGTCGGCCAGGCGCATCTCGCGCGCAGGGGCCGGGATCTGGGCGCGGCGCACCAGGGCCTCCAGGCGCGCCGAGAGTTCGGAGAAGGCAAAGGGCTTGGTCAGGTAGTCGTCGCAGCCGGCCTTGAGGCCGCGCACGCGCTCGTCCGTGGCCGACAGGGCGCTGAGCACCAGCACCGGCGTCTGCTTGCCCATGGAGCGCAGCGTCTGCAGGATCTGCAGGCCGTCGAAGCCGTTGGGCAGCATGCGGTCGAGGATGATCACATCCCAGCTCTCGCCCACGGCCATGGCGATGCCCTGCACACCATCGCTGCACACCGCCACCTGCGCGCCCTGCTGGCGCAGGCCTTCGGCGATGTAGCGCGCGTTCAGCGCGTCGTCTTCGATGATGAGATAGCGGTACATGCGGGCGGCAGGGCCTGACTCGAAACTGAGGCAGACACTATACGGCGCGCCAGACTCCGCCGAGATCGGTGGGGGTGCCGGCATGTTGACCACCTCTTTCCAGCTAGGGGCAGGGCCGCGCGGCATCCCAGAGCACCGCGCCGCATGAAACCGTCAGGGCGCTGCCCACATCGGCAGATCGCCGCTGGCCACGCGCACCTGCCACTCGGCCAGCATCATTTCCTTGACCAGGTCCAGGTGCTCCAGGCGGTGCTCGTTGATCGATCCCAGCGAATCGATCAGCTCCAGGATGGAGCCCTGGCCCAGCTTGTAGGCATCCTGGGCCATCTGGTTGAGCGGCGCGATCTGGGCCAGGCCCTGCTTTTCGTAGGCGCGCACGGCATCGCGGCGCAGCTTCAGCTGCCTGATGGCGCGCTGCAGCTCGGTACGCGCCTCGATCAGCGCGGCGTCGTAGCGCAGCTGGGCCTGCTCGGCCTCCACCTGGGCACGCGCGATGGGGCCTTCGCGGCGATCGAACAGCGGCAGCTCCACCGACACGCCGATCTGGTTGTAGTTGCCGTCCAGCCGGTTGCGCACCCGCGCCACGCTGATGCTGGGCGTGGGCAGGGCTTCGCGGCGTTCCAGTTCGACCTTGTGGCGCAGCTGGTCCAGCTCGGCCTGGGCGGCCACCAGGGCCGGCAGGCGCAGGCGCGCGGCCTCCCAAAGTTCCTGCTCGTGCAACAGCTGGGCCACGGGAACGGCCTGCAGGCTGCCCGTGGCGCGCGGTGCCCACTGGGGCAGGGCGGCCAGGGCGGCGGCGTGCGAGGCGGCATCCTGCCAGTCCGACTGGGCCTGGCTGACCTGCATGGCCATCTGGGCCTGCTGCAGGCTCAGGCGCGCGCCGTCATAGCGGCTGCGCGCACCGGCCTCGATCTGTCCGCGCACGATATTGCCCGCGCTGTTCAGGGCCTCCTGCGCCTCTTGCCAGACCTTCAGGCGCTGCTGCGTCATCAGCAGATCAATGAAGGCCGTGGCTGCATCGTTGAGCGTGGTGGCCACGGCCACCTCGACATTGGCGCGCGCCGCCGTCTCGCCCTTGCGCGCGTTCTCCATGCGCAGGCGCCGCTGGCCGAAGATGGGCAGCGGCTGCTCTATGCCCCACTGCTTCTCGCCCGGCTTGCTGCTGTACGACGCCGAAGGATTGGGAAACGCCGCCGCCGTGCGGCTGTCCGCCTGCGCAATCCCGATCTGCAGCCGCTGCGCAGCCAGCTGGGGCTGGTTGCGCACCACCATCTGCAGATACTCCTGCATCCCCACCGGCTGCTGCGGCGCAGCCGCCGGAGCCACCTCGGAGGCAGGCGCCGCAGTGATGGCCGGCACAGCGGGCACAGCCTGCTGCGCAAGCGCAGAACCCGTCCCCCAGCACAGCGCCACAGCCACAAACAGGGCCCGATAAGGTGAACGACCCGCAAAACCGGCACGGCCCAAATCAGAGACGCCAAGCAAGAGCCGCCTCGCGGCGATGGCGTCGTCCCCCTCCCGCGAAGCGAGAGAGGGGGAAGCGGCGCAGCCGCTCAGGGGGTGCTTACTCTTTTTCATCGAGTTCTTCCTGCGTCAACATGTTCTTGGGGCCCAGCAGCGCATAGAGCACGGGCAGCAGCACCAGGGCCACCAGGGGCAGCACCACCATGCCGCCCACGATCACGGAGGCGAAGGGCTTTTGCGTCTCGCTGCCCACGCCCGTGGACAGCGCCATGGGCAGCAGGCCCAGCAGCGCCAGCAGCGCCACGAGCACGATGGAGCGCATGCGCTCGGCAGCGCCCTCGACCAGGGCCTGCATCATGGGCATGCCCTGCCGTCGCAGCTCCTCCACGGCCGAGATCACCAGCAGCCCGGCCAGCGCCACCTGCCCCAGCAAGGCAATGAAGCCGATGGCCGCGCTGATGGACAGCTCGATGCCCGCCAAGTGCAGGGCCGCGATGCCGCCCACCATGGTGAAGGGCGCGCACAGCAAGATGATGCCGGCGCTGCGCGCCTGGCCCAGCGCGCCGAACAGCAGGGCGTAGACGATGATCAGCGACAGCGGCACCACGATCTTCAGGCGCGCGGCCGCGCGCTGCTGGTTCTCCCACTCGCCGCCCCAGACGGCCTGGTAGCCTTCGGGGATCTTCACGTTCTTCTTGAACGTGGCCAGCGTGTCCTTGACCACGGAGCCGATGTCACGGCCTTCCACGTTGAACTTGAGCGCCATGTAGCGCGCATTGCCTTCGCGGAAGATGGAGGAGTTGCCGATCTTGATGGCCACCTGGCCCACCGAGTGCAGCGGCACCGAGCCGCCCGCAGCGCCATTGGGCAGGGGGATGGCGATGTTGCGGATGCGTTCCTCGTCCATGCGGTCCACGTAGGGCAGGCGCACGCGCACGGGCACGGGGTACTCGCCTTCCCACAGCGTGGTGGAGATGTTGCCGGCCAGCGCCGCCTCCAGCGTCTTTTGCGCGGTCTCCATGGCAATGCCCTGGCGCGCCAGCGCCTGGCGGTCGAACTCCACGTGCACCTGGGGCGCAGGCGCGTCGCGGTACAGGCCCAGGTCGACCACGCCGTCGATGTCCTTCACCAGGTCCACGGTCTGCTGCAGGATGGAGCGCAGCTGCGGAATGTCGGGGCCGAAGACCTTGAGCACCACCTGGCCGCGCGCGCCGGACGTCGATTCCTCCACGCTGTCGCGGATGGGCTGGGCGAAGTTGAACGACACGCCCGGAATCTCGCTGAGCGTGGCGCGCATCTGCTCGATGAGCTGGGGCTTGGTCAGGCCCTTGCGCCATTCGCCGTGGCCCTTCAGGCGCACCAGCACCTTGGCCAGGTTCAGCGTCTCGTTGTCGGTGCCGGACTCGGGACGGCCTTGCTCGGTGGTGACGGTGATGACCTCGGGGAAGGTCTTCAGGCGCAGGCGCACGTCGCGCAGCACTTCCTGGCCCTTTTCCAGCGAGATCGATGCCGGCATCTGCACCAGCACGTAGGCGTCGCCTTCATCGAGCTCGGGCAGGAATTCCGTGCCCAGCCAGGCGGCCGACAGGCCGGCCGCCACCAGGATGGCCAGCGAGGCGACCACCACCATGACACGGCGCCGCCCGGCGCCCAGCAGGCTGCCGATCCAGTGCTGGTAGCCGTGGTGCGCGCGGTCGAAGATCTTGGGCTCTTCCACCATTACGTGCTGGGGCTTGAGGAACAGCGCGCACAGCGCCGGCACCAGGCCCATGGCGAAGACCAGGGCACCCAGCAGCGCGAAGCTGTAGGTCATGGCCAGCGGACGGAAGATGCGGCCCTCGATGCTTTCCAGCGAGAACACGGGGATCAGCGCCGCGATCACGATGGCCATGGCGAACAGCGTGGGCTTGGCCACGGCCACGGCCGAGTCGATGATGATGTGGCGCATGTCCGCCTGCGTCTGCGGCTTGCGCAGGCGGGCGTTGCGGATGATGTTCTCGGCCAGCACCACGGCGCCGTCCACCATGATGCCGAAGTCGATGGCGCCCATGGAGATCAGGTTGGCCGGCATGCCCAGCAGGTGCAGGCCGATGAAGGCCACCAGCAGTGACAGCGGGATCACCGTGGCCACGATCAGCGAGCCGCGCAGGCTGCGCAGGAACAGCCACAGCACGCCCACGATCAGCGTGGCGCCGAACAGCAGGTTGTGCTGCACCGTGCCCAGCGTGTGGCCGACCAGATCGGAGCGATCGTAGTTGGTCTCCATGTGCATGCCCTCGGGCAGGCCGCCGTCATTGAGCGCGGCCACCTTGGCATGGATCTGGTCCAGCACCACCGAGGGGTTCTCGCCGCGCTTGAGCAGCACGATGCCCTGGACCACGTCGTCGGCATCGTCCATGCCCACCGAGCCCTGGCGCGGCGTGTGCGACTGCACCACGCGCGCCACGTCGCCAATGGTCACGGGCGCGCTGCCGCGCATGGCCACGACCACGCCCTGGATCTCCTGCGGCGTGCGCAGCAGGCCGATGCCGCGGATGATCAGCGACTGCTCGCCGCGGCGCATCAGGCCGCCGCCCACGTTGCGGTTGGACTTGGACAGGGCATCGCTCACGTCTTCCAGCGACAGGCCCAGCGCATACAGCTTCTCGGGATCGACCTCGACGTGGTACTCCTTGACGAAGCCGCCGATGCTGACCACGTCGGCCACGCCCTGCACCTGCTTGAGCACGCGCACCACGCGCCATTCCTGCTCGGTGCGCAGCTGCGCCAGCGTGTGGCGGTCGCTCTTCAGGCGGTAGTAGAAGATCTTGCCCAGCGGCGTGTAGTCGGGCGCCATCTCGGGCGTGACGCCGTCGGGCAGATTGGCCTGGGGCAGGCGCTGCGACACCTCGGCGCGCGCATGGAAGCTGTCGGCCTCGTCATTGAAGACGAGGTTGATCATGGCCAGGCCGAAGTAGCTCTCCGAGCGCAGCGACACCAGGCCCGGCGTGCCGTTGAGCTCGCGCTCCAGCGGCTGGGTGATCTGGCGCTCCACCTCCTCGGGGGCCAGGCCCGGCGCCTGGGCAATCACGCCCACCTGCACATTGGTCACATCGGGATAGGCCTCGATGGCCGTGTGCAGGTACGAATACACGCCATAGATGGCGATGATCAGGGTGGCGCACAGGGCGACGAGCCGCCGGTGCACCACAAACGCTATCAGGGAACGCAGCATTGATGGGACTCCTTGCCGCGATCAGAGCAGCTGGCTGGCTGCGCCGTCGAGCAGCAGGCCACCGCGCACGACGATCTTCTCACCCGACTTCAGGCCCGACACCACGGGCACCATGCCGCGCGAGGGCCGGCCCAGCACCACGGTGCGGGCCTCGAACTGCAGCTCGCCGGTCTGCACGAAGACGATGCTGCGGCTTTCATCCTTGATGAGCACGGCCGTCACGGGGATCAGCATCTCGTGCTCGTTGGAGACCTGCAGGCCCACGCGCGCCTGCATGCCGGAGCGCAGCACGGGGTTTTGCGCATCGAGCTGCACGATGACGGAGGCGCGGCGCGATTCCTTGTCCAGCGTGGCGCCCAGGTGGCGCACCGTGCCGGTCAGGGGCTTGGGCAGCTGCGGCACATCGACCTGCACGGCGCTGCCCAGGCGGATGCCGGGCAGATCGCTTTCGAAGACATCGACGCGG
>NZ_JTKZ01000796.1:0-2239 GCF_000799035.1 Delftia sp. ZNC0008 | reverse complement strand
CCGCGTCCCTTCCTGGTGCAGCTGATGTTCGTGTTCTTCGGCCTGCCTTCGCTGGGCGTGCAGATCAACGAATGGCAGGCCTGCCTGCTGACCACGGTGATCAACCTGGGCGCCTACATCACCGAGATCGTGCGCGCCGGCATCCAGGAGACGCCGCGCGGCCAGCTGGAAGCCGCTGGCGCGCTGGGCATGGGCCGCTGGGCGGTCTTCCGCCATGTGGTGCTGCGCCCTGCGCTGCAGCGGGTCTGGCCCTCGCTGAGCAGCCAGATCGTGATCGTGATGCTGGGCACCTCGGTGGTCTCGCAGATCGCGGCCCAGGACCTGACGTTTGCGGCCAACTTCATCCAGTCGCGCAACTTCCGCGCGTTCGAGACCTACCTGGTGGTGACGGCGGCGTACTTCGTGCTGGCCCTGGCACTGCGCCAGTTGCTGGCCTGGATAGGCCAGCGCTTCGTGGTGGGCCGCCGCACGCCGCGTGCAGCCAGGCCCGCTGCACCCGCTGCACCTGCAACCACTGCCGGAGACGCCGCATGATTGCCGACATTCCCCTGCTGCCCATCCTGGCCAAGCTGGCCGAGGGCCTGCTGGCCACGCTGGCGCTGTCGCTGCTGGCCTTCGTGCTGGGCGGCGCCACCGGATTGCTGGTGCTGTTCGCCCGCGTGGGCCGCAGCCTGAACCTGCGCCGCCTGGCCAAGGCCTATATCCAGGCCTTCCAGAACACGCCGCTGCTGATGCAGATGTTCATCGTGTTCTTCGGCTCGTCCATGGCCGGCCTGGACATCTCGCCCTGGACGGCGGCCGCCATCGGCCTGACGCTGTACACCAGCGCCTACCTGGCCGAGGTCTGGCGCGGCTGCGTGGAGGCTATCCCCCGCGGCCAGTGGGAAGCCTCGTCCAGCCTGGCCATGGGCTACCTGCAGCAGATGCGCCATGTGGTGCTGCCGCAGGCGCTGCGCCTGTCGATAGCGCCCACGGTCGGCTTCTCGGTGCAGATCATCAAGGGCACGGCCGTGGCCTCGATCATCGGTTTCAGCGAGCTGACCAAGCTCGGCTCCATGCTGGCCAACGCCACCTTCCAGCCCTTCCTCATCTACGGCCTGGTCGCCGCAGGCTACTTCCTGCTGTGCTGGCCCCTGTCCCTCTACGCATCCCATCTGGAGAAGAAACTCTATGCCGCTCGTTGATGTGCGCGCCGTTCACAAGCATTACGGCAACAACCATGTGCTCAAGGGCGTGGACCTGAGCGTGGACAGCGGCCAGGTGGTCGCCATCATCGGCCGCAGCGGCTCGGGCAAGAGCACGCTGCTGCGCTCCATCAACGGGCTGGAGGCCATCCAGTCCGGCCAGATCGTGGTGGACGACGCCGTGCTCAAGGGCTCGGAGGGCAGCGCGCCCTCGCCCGCCCAGCTGCGCGCGCTGCGCCTGAACGTGGGCATGGTCTTCCAGCAGTTCAACCTGTTCCCCCACCTGACGGCGGGCGAGAACGTGGCCCTGTCGCCCACCGTGGTCAAGGGCGTGAAAAAGCCCGAGGCGGCGGCGCTGGCGCGCCAGATGCTGGCCAAGGTCGGCCTGGGCGACAAGTACGACAGCTACCCCGACCAGCTCAGCGGCGGCCAGCAGCAGCGCGTGGCCATTGCGCGCGCGCTGGCCATGCAGCCCAAGGTGCTGCTGTGCGACGAGATCACCTCGGCCCTGGACCCGGAGCTGGTCAACGAGGTGCTGGCCGTGGTCAAGCAGCTCGCCGCCGAGGGCATGACGCTGATCATGGTCACGCACGAGATGCGCTTTGCCCGCGACGTGGGCGACCAGCTGGTGTTCATGCACCAGGGCCTGATCCACGAAAGCGGCCCGGCCAAGCAGCTGTTCGCCAGCCCGCAGACGCCGGAGCTGGCCGGCTTCATCGGCGCCGTGCACTGAGCGGTACGGCCAGGCAGGACAAAGGCCCGCGTCGCGGGCCTTTTTTGCATCGGTGCGGCGCAGGGGCCGCGGTCAGTGGCTGATCATCCAGGGCCGCTTGGTCGGGAAGGTCTTGGCGCCGTTGGGCGCCGTGACCGTGGAGCCGCGCTTGCTGGCGCCGCTGCAGCAGCCGCAGCCCGAGGGGTGGCGCATGCGCGCGTAGCTGCCCTCGGCCACATCGCGTGAGCGCCTGGGCTCGTGCCGGGCTCGCTCGTTGGTGTCGTGGGCGCGGCGCTGCTCGGGGCTGGTGCAGGCCAGGCGCGGCGCGCTGACGAAGACGCGG
>NZ_JTKZ01000578.1:0-13089 GCF_000799035.1 Delftia sp. ZNC0008 | reverse complement strand
CGAGCCGTAGTAGAGCCATTGGACGTGGCGGCCTCCGGGCAGCCAGCAGTCCGTGCGGTTGCTCAGCGCGTCGTAGGCGTGCCGATAGCTGTAGGTCGCCAGCGCCTGCTCGTCTGCACTGGGCGCCATATGTACCTGGGTCTCTTCCACCAGCCGCGATAGAGCGTCGTAGGCGAAGCGCACATGTGCATCGGGGTTGCTGGCATGCAGCATGCGGCCCAGCAGGTCGTAGCCATAGGTGGTGGTTCCTCCGTCTCCATTACCTGCCGCGTCGCTGCCCACGTGGATCTTGGCGACAAGGCGGCCCAGCACATCCCTGCGAAACAGCGTGCGCTTGGGCAGGGCTGCGTCGGGCCGTGGATCGTAGGGCGTGTCCGGGGGCTGGTGGGCATCGCGCTCGTGCAGTTCGGTCAGTTCGCTGGCGGCGTTGTAGCGGTAGCGCTGTATGCGGCCGTCAAAACCGGTTTCCTCGATCAGGTTGTCTGCGGCGTCGTAGGTGAAGCTGGTGACGGCGCCGTTTTCGTTCTGCAGGGCGATGAGCCTGCCCACGGCGTCATAGCGGTAGCGCAGCGTGCCGCCCAGCGCATCGCGGCGCTCCACGGGCTGGTCCAGGCCGTTGTAGGTGTAGCGGGTGATGGCGCCTTGCGGGTCGGTGTAGGAAAGCAGGTTGCTCTGGGGGTCGTAGGCATAGTGATGTTCGGAACCATCAGCGCCCCACATCCGGCGCAGGCGTCCAAGCGCGTCGTGAAGGTAGCGGGTGGTCTGGCCCAGGGCGTCGGTGGAGGCCACGAGGTTGCCCAGGATGTCCCACGCATAGCGCGTGACCTGGCCCGAGCAGTCGGTGTAGGCCACGAGCTGTCCGGCTTCGTCCCACTGCAGATGGCGGGTTTTGCCCAGCGCGTCTTCTATGGCGACGGGCAGGCCGCGCGTGTCGTATTTCCAGCGCGTGGCGTGGCCGAGCGGGTCCAGGCGCTCGACCAGGTTGCCCTGGGCGTCGTAGGCCTGCCGCCAGACATGGCCCAGCGCGTCGGTGACTTCTTCGGGCAGGTTGAGCTGGTTGTACTTGAGGCGGGTGGTGGCGCCCGATGCGTCCGTGACGGCCAGCAGGTTGCCCTGGCCGTCGAATTGCCAGCGGGTGGTGCGGCCCATGGCGTCCCGCCCCTGTTGCGGGTTGCCGGCGGCGTCCATGCGCGTCTCGGATCGGACGGGCTGGCCATCCGGCCCGGGTTCGACGATGGCGATGACCTCATGCCGGGCGTTGTATTCGTAACTGCTGCGCCGGCCCAGGGCGTCGGTGACATGGGTGGTGCGGCGGCCCAGGTCGTAGTCGAAGCGGGTGTCCAGCGTGCCGGGCTCGTCGGTCCAGGTCCGCACGACGCGGCCGCCCGCGTCAAGCCGGCTCCATTCCTGGTGGTAGGTGAAACCGGTGCGGCTGCTGTAGGCCACCATCAGGTGCTGGCGATAGCGATAGTGCGCCACGCCGCCCATGGCATCCGTGGCGGACTGGAGGTTGGCGTGGGCGTCATCCGGGACGTTGCCATCCGTCCCATAGGCATAGCGTGCCAGCAGGCCGCCGACCTGTTCCACGCCGTCGATCACACGGGATTCCAGGTGGATCTCCTGCAGGAGCGGGCCGGAGGGTCCCTGGTCTTCACTCCAGGTGAAGCGCAGCTTGCGGCCAGCGCTGTCGGTCAGTCCCAGCGGGCGGGGCGCGCGGCCATCGATGCCTGTGGCGGTGTAGGCCGGGTAGTGAAGGGTGATGGTGTTGCCATTGCGGTCCACCAGGTGCACCAGTGGCAGACGCCATTGACCGGTGGCCGGGGGGGCGAACAGGTGCCGGGTGCCATCGGCGCTTTCAACGCTCCAGCCGCCTTGCTGGTGGTGGGTGACGGTGATTTTTTCGCGCGGGTCGAAGTGGCTGGTCCCGGCGGCAATCACGGGCAGCTGTATGCGGCGCCCGCGGGCGTCGTAGTAGTGCACCGCATCGTGGACCAGCACCAGTTCGGTGGACAGGGGCGTGCTCCATCCCCATCCAAGCCAGCCAGGACGGCGGTCGCTGGAGCGGTAGTACCGCTGCCAGGTCAGGGCCATGGGGCCGGGCAATTCGAAATCCGTGTCGCGCAGGATCTTGGTGCCTGTGGCAAAGATCACGGGATGGCATGTGCCCAGCTCGCAGGTCGGTGGCGTGGCAATGCTTCCCTTGGAGGCGTTATCGATGATGTTGCCCTGCGTGTTGGGATTGACGCTGTTGTCCGTGCGCTGTGCCACGGGGTTGCGGCGCGATTTGGCGCGCTGGGCGATCTTGCCCAGGACAAAGCCAATGGTGATGGCGGCCACGCCATCGGCGATAACTTCGGCGATCTGGTCGATTTTTTCGTCGGTCAGCGGCGGTGTCAGCAGCTCCTGGATTTCCTGGGCGAGTTCGGCGACTTGCTCGGCCGCCTGGGCCATGGCGGCCCCTCCGACGACGAGGTTGACGCCGGGAATGAGCTTGCCTACGAGTTTGAGGGCGGGCCCGATCAGCGCGCTGGGATCGGTCAGGCTTTCTCCAAGGGCCGACAGCTGGCTGGAGAAGGCGCCCGGCAGCTTTTCGATCACCTTCTGCGCCAATTGGTCATACGGCCCGGGCAGCGCCTTCATGGCAAGGCGCATGGCCCAGCCAGGATTGATGACCATGGCGTTGCTTTTGGTCGTGTCGAAGGACCGCACGCTGCCCCGGCTCTCGAACTTGGTATCGCTGCTGTAGCTGGTGGGCTCGGCCGCGCCGCCGACAACGCCGGAACGCACGCCCGCGATACCACCGAGCTTGTCGGGTGTGGCGGGTATGGACTCGAAGCGGCTGCCGGCAACGGCCACGGGGTGCCCATCGATCTTGAGCGTGGCCGTGCCGTTCTTCAGGCCCGGGCCATGGGCCATGTTGAGGATGGGAACCGGTGGTCCCTGGGGCTTGGGAAAGACGGGGTTGATCGGGCCAGGAATCATGGCCGGATTGCGGCCTTCGTGGATGGCGCGGCGGTCGTTGACGTAGGTGGCCATGGATGGACTCAGGACTCTTGGGAAATGGAGGATTGGCGCCGCCCGGCTGCGGAAGATCTTCCTGCCGTGCGGGCATGGCGATTCCAGGTGGCGCTCCAGGCAGCCACGCGGGTGTTCAGCCCGGTGACCGTGAGCAGGCCTGCGTGGCCTGCCAGGGGCGACGGCATGACGGGGTGCGTCAGCCACTGGCGCATCTCATGGAACAGGCTGAGCATGAGAGGCGCCCAGGCCGCGCCCATTTGACCAAGCAGTGCTGCCGGGTCCTGGGCTTGCGGCAGGCCGCCCTGTGACGCCAGCGCCGCGGAGAGGCTGGCCAGCTCTGCGCCCCGCCACGACGAGCCATCCATGTCTGACCAATAGGAGTGCAGGGCGTTGACCGGCATGTGCGCTGCCTTCAGCGCACCGTGGCTGGCCTCGATCAGTGCGCGGCCATCGGGCAGGGTGTCGCTGTCCAGGCGTGAGCGTGGCTCGTCTGCAAAGAATGGTGGATAGACCGTGACGAAATCTGCAGTGGCCGGCTTGCGGGACAGCCGTACAAAGGCTGCGCCTTCCGAGGCAATGAAGCCTTCG
Organism: Delftia sp. ZNC0008; assembly: GCF_000799035.1. Lineage (NCBI taxonomy): Bacteria > Pseudomonadati > Pseudomonadota > Betaproteobacteria > Burkholderiales > Comamonadaceae > Delftia > Delftia sp. ZNC0008. Next base: position 9,483 of record NZ_JTKZ01000578.1, on the reverse strand, counting down.
CAGACGCCGTTGACCTTGGCCCAGCGACGCTGGTAGAGCACGTCCGCGATCTCCGTGTCCACGAAGCTGTCCACTCCGCCGATGATCACTTCGGGCACCGAGGGGTTGTCGTGCATGAAACGATAGGCCTGCGACAGCGCATCGGCGCCTGCCACTGCGCCGCCCGGGTAGACCTTGATGGGCAGGAACTCTGCGGCGAGGTCCAGTGCGCGGGGAAGCTCCAGTGCGAATCGGCCGGCGTCTATCCAGCCCGGCAGTTCAGGCAAGGAGTCGGGCAGTGCCACGAAGAGGGGGATGGGGCGTTGCAGCGGCCAGCCTGCGGCAGGCGCCGGCTGGCCGCGCAAGGCTTCGTGCAGGGCAGGGGCTGCGAGCCGGATCAGGCGTTCCGTTCCTTTGCAGGCTGCATCAATGGCTTGCACCCGGGATACGGTGGCACGGTGCTCGGCCTGACCGGTGATGGCCTGCCGGGTAAAGCTCGACTGGCGTGCAGTGAAGCCGCAGCCGGTCTGCCAGGCCCGGGTCCCGATGGGGGTGCATGCACCAGTGGCCGCGATGACGAGAGGGTTCATGGTTGTGCCCTGCCGATGTTGAATGCCGCACGTTCGATCACGGAGGCCGTGCTGCAGGCCAGGGCCTGAACGACGGCCAGATCGTCGGCCTCGATCCACAGCGCTGCGCCCACGCGTGAGAGGTGTTCCAGATAGAGCAGGTGGCGCAAGGGCGCGCCTACCATGGCCACGGCCTCCTGCAGAACCACTTGCGTGCGGGGGCGTCCGAGACGCAGGGCCGGCCCTGACAGAGGAAGTGCGGCCAAAGCGGCGTCGATGGTGGCGGAGCGGCCCGATGCCTCGTGACCCAAGTCAAAGGCAATGTCGGCGGGTTCTCCTGTGAGCAGGGCCGTGGCGTCAGCCAGGGTGCGGCATGCCTCTTCGTCGTCCCAGGCCGTATGGGCAGCGAGCTGGCGAAGCAGGGGAACGTCTCCCACAAGTGAGGCCGCATATACCTGCAGGCCCCAGGGCATTTGGGGATGCCGGCCTTCCCGCAAGGCGCTTGCCAGCGCATGTCCATCCCTGGCGGCCAGCAGGGCCAAGGCCACGGTGGAATGCGGCATCCGGGCCAAAAGAGTGCGTGCCACAGGCGTTTCCTGCCGGCTGCCCATGAGCGCCAGCGCCAGCAAGGCGGCCTGCGCATCGCTGTCTTGTTGCGTGGCTGCGATGGCCTTGGTTTCATCGCCACGCCCGGTGCATCGCCAATCACACAGGGCCGCCAGGCCGCCCGGCAGACCGGATGTCCATGCAGAGATGGCTTGTGCGAATTCGTCGCTGACAGCCGGCCGGGAAATTGCGAGGCGCTGGAGCAACTGTGCCAATGGCGCGCTCTGCCTGTGCTGTCCCTGGGAGAGCAGCCAGGTGAAGTATTCGGCGACGGTGTTGTCGAAGCAAAACCGCATGGCGTTGAATACCGCGTTCGGCTGGGCCTGGAGATGGGCTCCCAGCGTTCGCTCCAGCCCATCGTGAATGTGCTTGCGTTGCAGGTGCAGGGCTTGCAGGCAGGCCAGCGCGAAGATGCGGGAGGGCTCATCCAGGATTTCAGCGCCAGCTGTTTCGATGGCCTGCTGGCAGGCATGGTCCAGCTCGGGTGCGTGCATCAGGTGCTGCTTCAGGCCGCTCAGCGCCTGCACGATGCTGTCGTCGAACACGGCAAATGCGTCGGGGCGCGACGCGGGACGCTGCAGCAAATGGGAGCGGCGCCAGTACTGGGTTACCAGGGTCCGGGCCATGCGCACTGCCGGCTGGGCCGACACAGGAATGTCGATGGCTCTGGGAATGGGAAGGTCGATGACGGTCATGATGAAAAGAGCCTGGCAGCCCCCTCGGAAAGAGAATGCATGGGGGACAATGCGCCCCAGGAGGAACCCAAGCGATGCTGGACAATCTGACGCCGTTTGCTGCGGAAATACTGCCGGGACATGGCGCCGACGGCACCCTGTGCTCCACCGTGGTGATCAAGGCCACGCTGGATTTCGAAGGGCGCGCGGTGGCCCAGGGCAATGCAGTACCTGTGTTTCGCGGCGATGAGTTCTTTGGCGCGGAGGGACCCATGGGTGTGGTACGCCACGAGGCCGATATCGCTCCGCTCAAGTCTCGGGTGGATGTGCTGTTCAACGGCTATGCCTACGCTCCTGGTGGCAAGCCCGCTGCCCACTTCGATGCGGGTCTGGCCGTGGGCGGTGAAAGCCGCGTCATAAGAGTCTTTGGCAAGCGGGTCTGGCGCCGACGCCTGGGAGTGCTGCCCCTGGCACAGGAGGTGGAGCCCGCCTTGAAAGTCCCTGTTACCTATAACCTTGCCTTCGGGGGAGCGGATGCCGAAAAGCCGGAGGTATTCCACGGAGCCAATCCGATCGGAGCAGGCTTCAGTGCAGGACTGCCCCGGGAGGGCGAGCCCATGCATCAGCTCGAATGGCCTGACGATCCGGTTCGCTCTGCAGTCGACCGGGTTTCGCCGGCCGGCTTCGGCTGCATAGGCCGTAGTTGGTTGCCGCGTCGCGCCCTCTGGGGCAGCTATACGGGCAAGGAGGTTGACGCATCGCCAGGCCTTCTCACGCGCATGCCGGCTTCGTTTGATCCCGCCGCGTGGAATTGCGCCCATCCCCGGATGCAGTTCAGGCGCGAGCAGGTGCAGCCAGGAACGAAGATCGCCTGGATGAACCTGAGCGCGCAGGGCATGGGCACTACCGTCGTGCCTGCGATCCGGCCGCAACTGAGCTGGGTGCTCCGCGGTGAACGTGGCACTGCACGCCCGGAATTCGACACGCTGATCATCGAGCCCGAGCATGGGCACCTGATCCTCATATGGCGACACACGCTTGCCGCGCATGTGCTCAGTGATCTTGAAAGTGTTCAGATCCATCTCTGAGCCAGCCTTCAATTAATGCGGACTTCGGCCGCGTCCAGATCAAGCAGATCCCGCGCATCTTGCTCAATCGTTAATGCCACCAGGCGAGCAAGCCCCTGGGCCGTGAGTTTCAGCGTGGCCTGCCCGCAGGCCAGCGTGATGCAGTCCTGCGACTGTAGGTGGATGCTCCTTTGTCCCCATGGCGCCGTGGGTGCGGGTGAGAGCACTGCGGTGATCGTGGCACGCCCCGTCGGCTGGACTGCCAGCAAAACCTCGTCTCCCGGAACCAGAACCGGCAGCAGCACGCCCGCAGGCGCTTGCACCGAAAGTGCGGGATCGTGCGTGTACGCCACCAGATAGAGGTCTTGCCCCAGTACCTCGACGACCTGCCCGGCCAGGAGCTGTACGTTGGACGGCAGGCGTTGCGCCTCATCGACGTCGGATGGCTTGGCAGGAAGGCGTTTTTGTGCGATTGCCATGGGATTTCCTTCAAGCGGGGTTGATGTGGCTGTCAGGGGAGGAAACGGTCACCTTGGAGCTGCCGCTGATGGAGATCGTCTGTCCGTTGACCTGCACGGTGCCGTCGCTGGTCATGCGCAACACGGCCTTGCCGCACTTGATTTCGATGGCGTCACCCACGGTGATGGCCATTTCCTTGCCTACCGTGATCGTCTGCACCTCGCCCACGGTGGTGGCGGAGTTCTTGCCGACCGTCGCCGTATGGTTGTCGGCCGTGTCGTCGGTGCGGTTCTTGCCCACGCTGGTGGACTGGTTCTGACCCACTGAAACACTGCGGTTCATGAGCACCGTCGTGCTCTGGCTCAGCCCCACATTCACCACCATGGCCGCGCCCACGTTGACGTTGTAGGCGGCGCCGATGTTCACCATCTTGGCCAGGCCCACGTTCTGCATGTAGGCCAGTCCGATGGTCTCTGTCTTGAAGCTGCCCACCTTGATCGACCAGTTGTTGCCGATCTTGTCCTTCTCGTTGCGGCCTATGGTCTTGCTGCGGTTCTTGCCAATGGAGATGTTCTCGTCGATGCCAACGTCTTCATTGCGGTTGTCGCCGATGCTGATCTTCTCGTTGTGGTCCACCCGCTCCGTGCGGTTGTTGTGCACGGTGATGGTCTCGTCACGGTCCACGGTCTCGGTGCGGTCGCGGTGGATGACGTTGGTCTCGTCCCGGTCGATGGTCTTGCGCCGGTCGTTGCCCACCCATTTGTCCTCGTCGTTCTCGACTTCGGTGAGCTGGTCCTTCTGCGCGTGCAGCCAAAGCTGCTCTTGCCCAGCCTTGTCCTCGAAGCGGATGGCGTTGGCGTCGCCCTGGCCGTTCTTCATGCCCGCGCCTGGGGCGCCGCCCTTGCTCGACCGGGTCTTGATGCCCGATTGCGTGGCGTTGGCCGGCAGTGCCCAGGGCGGCATGTTGGAGGCGTTGTAGACGCAGCCCATGACGATGGGGTGGTCCGGGTCGCCGTTGAGGAAGTCCACGATGACTTCCATGCCGATGCGCGGGATGTGCACCGCGCCAAAGCCCGGCCCGGCCCAGCTGGTGGCCACGCGCATCCAGCAGCTGGAGTTCTCGTTCATGCCGCCGATGCGATCCCAGTGGAACTGCACCTTGACGCGGCCGTACTGGTCGCACCAGATCTCTTCGCCTGCGGGGCCCACGACGACGGCGGTCTGCGGGCCCGTGGTACGTGGTTTGGCGGTGATGCGCTGGGGCTTGAAGGGAAGGCTGGTGGGCTGGGCCTGGAGCACGAATTTCTGCACCGAGCCTTCGCCGCTGCCGCCGTCGCTGACGCGCGGGTTCTCCTCGAAGGCATAGTCGACCGCCGTGACCAGGTAGGTCTGGTTCTGGTCGCCGCGCGGATAGTTGTCCAGCGTGAAGGTGTAGCCCGGCGCCATGGCGCGGTGGTTGGAGCTGCCCTGCACCGTGCTCTGGCGCGTGAGGCTTTGCTGCAGGCGCACGCGGATGTAGTCCTCGCCGTCGCCGGTCTCGGTGTAGCCGCCCGGCCATTCGTAGATCTCGTAGGCGTCGTGCGCGTGGCCGGGCGGGTTGCGGCGCATGTTGGACAGCTCGGCGCGGGGCTTCTTGAAGTCGTAGTCGTCGTTGTAGTGCCGGCCGGGCTTGACGCGCTGGTGCAGTTCCCAGGCGTGTATGCATTCCTCGCGCGCCACGGCGGCCTTGCCCGGCGGGTGGAAGGGGATGACGGCGCCGCCCTGCAGCGGGTCGTGCGAGGCGATGACATCGTCGCCCAATGTCAGCACATGCTGGCCCGCGCTGTGCTGATGGTAGTAGCAGATGCCCTCGTGCTCCATGAGGCGCGAGACGAACTGGAAGTCCGTCTCGTTGTACTGCACGCAGTACTCCCAGGTGCGGTAGGAGCGCGTCAGGCGCTGCTGCATGGGGTGGCCGTAGATGCCCAGGACCTCGTTGATGATGTCCGGCACGGTCTTGTTCTGGAAGATGCGGAAGTCGCTGCGGCGCGTGGCCAGCCACAGCCAGGGCGACAGGCGCGCGCGGTACAGGAAGTTGCGGTGCTCGTCCTGGCCGCGCATGCCAAAGGCCGTGACCAGGCCGTCGATGTAGCGCTTGCCGCCGTCCTGCGTCTCCACCACCACGGTGGTGCCCTTGCCCAGCAGGGCCTTGGGATCGATGCTGTCGTCCTCGCTGAGCAGGTCGATCTCCAGGGCGAACAGATGGCTGATTTCCTCGCGCCCCTGCAGCCTGCGCAACTGCAGCTGGTCTGCCAGGGGGGTGTTGATGGTGACTCTGCGTGTCATGGTGTCGGATCTCGAGGTGCTTGAGGTGGAAGAGGGGTCGGGGCTTCAGGCCTGGATGGCGGGGCCTGCGTGCGCCGGTCGATGAAGGGCTTGCATGGGGTGGCTGGAAGGTCCTTTGCTGCTAGCGGGCTGCGTACACCAGTCTCGGACGGGCGCCGTCGGCGTCATCCTGGGCGCCATCCATGACAGGGGCGCTGTCGAAGGACTGGCCCAGCGCAACGAACTGGTAGTTGCCGCGCCGGTCGGTGAAAACCGCCAGGCCGTCCGGCGTCAGGGCTACGTTGAACCAGTCGTTGTCTGTTCCGGGCTGGTCCGGGTCCAGCCTGTGGGACTGGCTCCGGGCCAGCACGCTGCCGGCCAGGCTCGCCTGGTTCAACACCCGGGTCTGCCGGCCATCCGCGCCATACAGCCGCAGCTCCCCGGTGGCTTCGACCTTGCGCAGGCCTTGGCCCAGAGGGACGGAGCGCTTCAGGCCGGCCAGCACGAACCGGCCGCCCGGCGCCAGGTGCAGGTCGGGCGGGATGTCGTTGCCACCGCTGCGGAACTCGGCCAGGTGCACGATGCGCGCCTCTGCGCCCAGCGCCAGTGCTGCGCCCATGCCACGCTGGCCGGGCAGGGCGTGGGTCAACAGCACATTGCCTGCCGACCACGCCTGGACGCTGGTCCAGGCCATTGCATCCGCTGCTGTCCAGGCCCGGGCCTGCGTGGCCATGGCAGCGGCCGGGTCCTTGTCCTGGGGCTGCACGGCCAGGGTTCCGTCAGCGGCGCGGGCCAGGCGGGGCAATGCATCGAAGCTGCCCAGATTGCGCGCTTGCTGCAGCGTCCAGCCCGGCAGGGCGAAGGTCAGCAGTTGGTAGGGCTTGCGGCCGTCCGCATCGGGGTCCAGCCGGCTGCTGGCGACGATGCTCACCAATCCGTCACTGCTTCCCTGTGCATCCGGCGTGACGACAGGGCGGGCAAGGCAGCCGCCAGGTCGAACTCCTGGCCATGGCAGCGCCGCAATGGCCGCAGGCTTGCCGCTGCGCTCTGATAGTTGAAAACTGCCTGTCTTGGTTTGCTGGACCAGGTCCAGCCTGTCAACGGTGCCGTTGCAGTACACGGCGTAGAGATAGCGGTGGGGGTTCTGGATGGGTGCTGTGGGGGCCGCTGTCTCAGCCATGCCCAGGCCAGGGCACAGCAGCGTCAAGCCGATGGCGCTGGCGGTGGCGCTTCCGTGCATGGAAAGGGATTGCCTATTGCGCTGCATAGACCAGACCAGGCAGCCGGCTGTCATAGTCGTCGGCGTCCAGGCCCACGACGGGGTCCAGGCCGAAGACATGCCCCAGTTCGACGAAGTGGTAGTTGCCCAGTGGATCGGCGAACACGGCCAGTCCATCCGGGGTGAGCGCGATGTTGAGCCAGTGGCCGGCCGTACGCGGTGTGTCGCGGTCCATGTCTTCCTTGGGCATCAAGACCATGGAGGGCCCAGCGACGCGGGCATCGTTCAGCGTGGCCAGCTGCCGGCCTTGTGCGTCGTACAGACGCATCTCGCCGGTGGTGGCCAACTGCCGCAGGCCCCGCTCCACGGGTACGAGCTTGTTCAGGGTCAGCAGCACGTAGCGGCCGCCTGGCGCAAGGCGCCATCCAGGGGCCAGGCTTTGGCCGGGCAGCGCCTGCAACGGCACCGTGAGTGCGCGCTCGCGGTCCGACAGCGCAAAGCCCAAGCCGTCTGATCCCGGGAGGCGGTAGCTCAGCAGCACGCGGCCTGCCGACGTTTCCTCCGCCCGGAGATCCTCCAGGGATTCGCCACCGGCGTATGCCTTGGCCTGCTGTGTTAACTGCGTGCGCAGGTCGCCATCCGGCTTGTGTACGGCGACAAGGGAGCCGTCTTTGGCCCGCCGTATGTGCGGCTGGCCGTTCTCGAAGCGGCCCAGGTCACGGGTTCCGAGCAGGGTCCAGCCGGGCAGGGAAAACGTCAGCAACCGATAGGACTGTCGGCCATCGGCAGCGGCTCCCGTGCCATCGCCTGCCACCAGATTCACCAGGCCTGCGGCCTGATCCTGCATGTCGTCCGTAGCTGCGGGGCGAATCTGGCAGCTGTCGGCGAAGGAGGTGCTTGCGCTTTGCACTGGCACCGCGGGTGGTTCGCCACTTCGCTCGGAGAGCTGAAAACTGCCTGTCTTGGTCTGGCTTTTCAGATCGAGTCGATCCACTCGGCCATTGCAGTACACGGCATACAGATAGCGATACTGGCTGCGGTCTGTGGGGTCGAGTGCCTTGGCCGTTGCTGCCGTAGCGAGTGTGGCCGAAGGATGTGCAGCGGCCCGCATCTGGTCGGCGCTGGAAGAGCAGCCCACGGCCATCGCTATGGCAGCCATGGCTGCGGAAGCCTTCATGAGGTGAATGACGATAGAACGGGCGGGCATGGCTAAAAGTCCTCCCTGCCCAGCACGTTTTCTACATAGTTGGGATCGCCCTTGGTGCCGCGCTCTGAAACCGGAACCTGCTCCCATTCAGCCAATCCCAGTGTTCCAGCGGGGTTGATCGTGACAAACAGCTGACCGTCCTGCTGGCGCACGCGGTACTCGTGGAGGCCATTGGCATAGCCGTTGAAGCCGCGCAATGTGTCGCGTTCCAACTGCTCGGCCGTGTAGTCCGGCAGTTCCACGGGGATGGCTGGCAACCCCTGCCTTGCCCGTGCCTGGTTCCACGCAGCCACAAGGTTGCTGAATTGCTGGCTTTTGCGCACGGTGCGCGGGTAGCTGCGGGCGATGCGCTCCTTTTCCTGATAAAGCGTCCAGCCGCCGCGCACATTCTCTTTCCAGCTCCAGGTCTGGTCTGCGGTAGGCGGTGGCGTTGTGAGCTGGCATAGACCCACACCGCCTTTGCCGTCACTGCTGTACTTGGGCCAGTGGCCGGGAGGTGACAGGAACTGATGTAGTGAACTTTCCTGCCGCATCTTCTTGCGGAACACGACTCTGTCTGCACCGATGCCGTTGGCGAATGCTCGAATGGCCGTGCTCGATGGGTTTTGGCCCACGATGAGCCAGCTGACGCTGGCACGGCGTTCCAAGCCTCCAGCACGCAAGATGACTTGTACGGTGAGGCTGCCACCTCGCACTTCGGTGAAGGGAATGCGCCAACTGGCGTTGGCACTGGTCTGCGACGCGATGGGACTGTGCTGGGTGCGCTGCTTGTTGCCGAACCGTGTCTTGCTGACATCGCTGCCGCCGTCGTAAATCAAAGTGGCCGACCATTCATAGATGGGCGTGGCTCCCGCAGGCAGTGCTTCGTTCTGCAAGACGGCAGTCACGGTAATGGTGGGCATTTGCGCATCGGCGGTGATGGCGAATTGAGATCCTGCGGGTTGGCTCGTAATGGCAAGCGGCATGGTCGAAGCTCTTTGGAATAGGGTGGATTGCGGGTCTAGCGCGATGCCTGCACAGCGCGGGCGCGTTCCAGGTGGAGCACGGCGGCGTCCAGCAGCGGGTCGCCACCGGCCTGGATGGAGGCGGTGAAGGCCGCGTCCACGGGCACGCGCAGGCGCGGGGTCACGCCTTGGGCCTGTGCGGCGGGGTTGTTGCCGCCAGAGGGGCCGGTTTCTGCGAGCAGGGGGACTTGCACGATGAAGCCGGCCGGCAGGTGCACGCGCGTGGCGGGGCCGGTGGCGCCAGCCGTGGCGCTGGTGGCGACGATGTCGGCACGTTGGCTGTGCTGCAGCCAGGCAACGAACAGTTCGCAGGGGCCCGCGCAGCCGGGCCCCGTAAGCACAGCAACGGGTGCCGTGAAGGGCGTGCCCGAGGCGGCCAGCGGCAGCTGGGCCGG
>NZ_JTKZ01000515.1:0-17344 GCF_000799035.1 Delftia sp. ZNC0008 | reverse complement strand
TGCGGCAGGTGCCGGCCAGCGTCTTGCCATCGGGCATGGTCAGCGTCACGCTGTCACCCTCGGCCTTGCCCTGGCAGGCCGTATAGGCCTCGGGCGGCGGCGACGGCGGATTGCCGTGCCCCCCGTGACCCTGCGCATGGCTGCAGGCCGCCGCGAAGGCCGCCACAGCCAGCACCAGGGCCGGGCGAATGCGTAAAGCGTTGGTTTGCGAGAAATCAATCATGGTCTTTTCCTGGAGTTGCCAAGGAATTCTTGCGACCAATCTGGGGGGAAATTGGGAGAAATGGGGACGAGCTGGTACAAGCTCACAGAGCGAGTGGGTCAACAAGCTCTGCATCGCACAACAGAACCATGAAACCAACAAGATTCCTGCTGCTGGCCGCCCTGCTCGGCCCACCCGCTCTTGCTGCAGATCTGACCGTGATCGAAATGCATGCGGCAAGCGGCAATGATCGCCCGTACAGCCTGGATGGCCAGCGGGTCAGTCCGGCTCAGTTGAGAAACACACTCTCCAGGAAGCTGACCGCAGCCCCCGATGCCAAAAGCACGGTTCGCATTGCCGTGCTGGTCGATCCCGATGTGAAGGTCGGCGCCCTCTCCGAGCTTCGCGGTCTGGTGATGAAAGTGGGATTCGACATGCCGCGCTATTTCATGACGACGCGGGTGAATGACAGGCTCTCCGAGATCCAGGTGAACTACAGCCCGGTCTTCCCGAGAAGCGGGCTGGAGGCGGTGATGTCGTCCGGCCAACCGGCTGCGGATCCGTCGCTCACAACGCCAGCGCCCCCCCGCTGAGCCGTGCCAGCGCCTGCAACTTGCCGACCAGCGCGGGCGGCAGTGGGAATGCCTTCGGCGCGGTGGCAGGCATGGGCAGTGCGCTGGTCCAGGGATTCAAGGGCTCAGTCAATGCGTTGCAGCTTCTGGCGAAAGAACATTACACCGTACGCATAGCTGGCGGCAGTGGCAGAACCCTGCTTATTTGGACACTGCCTGATAAGCGGCCTGCACCGCGCGCACAAGGGAAGGATGCAGGACTCCCAACTTGGGCGTCTGTCCATGGGGAGCTGCAGGCGGCACTGCAAACCACTCTGCCGTATACGGCAGATCCAGGGCCTGCTTGAGATTGAATTTCGTGTCATAGCTCAACCCGGCAGCCGCATAGGCCACGGGATTGCGCTCGCGCAGGATGGCGAACTCGCCCTTGTACAGCGTGGTAGTGCGCTGGCTGGTGCCGTAGGCGACTCGTACCGTGAACTGCGGAGCATCGTCATCGAAGACCACCAGGATCAGCGCGGGCCGAGGCTTGGGCCCGGGAATGATGTCTTGCGGGAAATAGCACCAGACGATGTCGCCCGCCGTGGGCTCATCCCACCAAGGCGCGGTCACAGCGTCTCCAAGTCGAACAAGCTCGACTTCACCGAGCGTTGCTCTCCTTGCGGCACTTTTTTCTTGATTTGCCTGACCTGGGCTGCCGTCAAGGGGCCGTCATCCGCCTCGTACTGCGGCAGCATGCGTACGGCAAGCTCATGCAGCGCACGGTGTATCGCCTGCGTTTCATCAACACCAAGATGCTCGGCCAGGCGCTTGGCGGTTTCTCGCGTGACGCCGGTGGCGCTGTCCACTGCGCGGTAGCGGAAGGCAATCTGGTTGGCGTTTGTGCGGGTCGGCATATTCAACTCCTTTGGATATATCAAAGATATCCACCCTGCCAGTACATGTCAACGATGCCCATGAATCGACCATGCCTCGGGCATGTCGGCAAAGCGGTACGACCCGGACCTTCTCACACCCATCTGAAGACTGTCTGCACGGCCGTGGGGCCTTGCGCGCAAGGCAGCAGCGCGTTCAGAAACTTCGCCCGCAGGGATACAGCCGACCAGACCAGGGCCATCCCGACTTACTCCAACACGACATTGGCCTTCTTGACCAGGCGCGCAAAGCGTTCCTGCTCGGAGCGCAGGAACTGGGCTGCGGCCTCGGGGCTGTTGAGCACGGTGTATTCGTCGCGCCGTGCAAAGCCGGCCTTGACCTCGGGATCGGCAAAGGCAGAGGCGATGCCGTCGTGCAGGCGCCGCACCTGGGCGGGCGGCATGCCCTTTGGGCCTATGGCGGCCACCCAGCCGGCGATGTCCACGCCGGGAAAGCCCTGCTCGGCTACGGTGGGCACATCGGGCAGCGATGCCACGCGCTCGCGGCCCATGATGCCGATGGCACGCAGCGCGCCGGATTTGAGGTGCGCCTGCGCCGTGCCCACGGCGATCACGCCGAAGTCCACCTGCCCGCTGAGCAGGTCCACCACCATCTGGCCCACGCCCTTGTAGGGAATGTGGCGTGCCGTGGCGCCGGCCGCGTCCAGAAAGACTTCGGCCGCGAGGTGGAAGATGGTGCCGTTGCCGGACGAGGCGTAGTTGAGGTCGCCGGGCCGCGCCTTCATGAGCGCCTGCAGTTCGCGCGCATTGCGCGCCGCCACCTTGGGGTGCACGACCAGCACGAAGGGCGAGCCGCCGACGATGGACAGCGGCGTGATGTCGGCCAGGCTGTCGTAGGGCAGCTTCTTGAACACGCTGGGGTTGACGGCGTGGTTGTTGGAGATGAAGGCGATGGTGTTGCCATCGGCCGGCGCCTTGACCAGGGCCTGCGTTCCCGTGATGCCGCCCGCGCCCGGCAGGTTCTCCATGACCACGGGCTGGCCGCCCAGCGAGCGCACCAGCGCAGTCTGGGCCGAGCGCACGATGGTGTCGGCGCCCGAGCCTGCCCCCACGGGCAGGATGACGCGCAGCGGCGTGCCATTTTGGGCACGCACGCCCAGGGCAGCGGCCCCCAGCGATGCGCCGGCCAGGGCCAGCAGGGTGCGGCGGCGGAAGGGATGGGACGAGTGCATGGGGTTGTCTCCTTTTTGTGTTGTCTCATGCGCGCCGGGGTGGTTTTTCTGCGGCCTTCGGCGCCCGGGGATGGCTGTCAGGTCCGTGATGCAAGGGCTCCGAGGATTTCTTCGGTGTGCTCGCCAATCCCGGCCAGCGGCATGCGCACGCCGGGACGGTGGCCGTTCATGAGCAGGGGCAGCAGCACCACGTCGGTCTGGCCACCGTCTTCGGTCTGCATGGAAGCCAGGCCGCCGCTTTGGCGCAGGTGCGGGTCGTCCACCAGTTGATCGGGCCGCGTGATGGGCGCGTAGGGAATGCCTGCGGCCTCCAGCTGCGGCGCAAGCCGGGCCGATTCATGGCCGGCCAGGATGGCGCCCAGCTCGGCCAGCAGTTGGGGGCGCACGGCCACGCGGGCGGCGTTGTCGGCGTATTCGGGGCGCTGCAGCAGGTCGGCGTGGTCCAGCACGCGGCACAGGGTGGCGAACTGCTTGTCGCTGACGGCGCCGATGAACAGCTGCTCGCCACCGGCCAGGGTGAACACGTCGTAGACGCTCCAGGCCGACACGCGCGAGGGCATGGGCGGCGGTGCCTCGCCCGTCATCAGGTACTGCTGCATGTGCTGGGAGGACAGGAAGACGCAGTTCTCGAACAGCGCGCTTTGCACCTCCTGGCCGCGCCCGGTGCGCTCACGCTCGCGCAGGGCGGCGAGCACGCCGATGGCGCCGAACATGCCGCCCATGATGTCGTTGACGCTGGTGCCCGCGCGCAGCGGCCGGCCCACGGGGCCGGTCATGTACGACAGGCCGCCCATCATCTGCACCACCTCGTCCAGCGCCAGGCGCTTCTCGTAGGGGCCGGGCAGAAAGCCCTTGTGGCTGACGTAGATGAGACCGGGAGCGCGCTGCGACAGCGTGGCGTAGTCCAGGCCCAGGGACTGCATGAGGCCGGGGCGGAAGTTCTCCAGCACCACATCGCTGCCAGCGGCCAGCTCGGCAGCGGTGGCGCGGCCCGCTTCGGTGGTGATGTCCAGCACCACGCTTTTCTTGTTGCGGTTGAAGCTGCGGAAAAAGCCGATGCCCAGGCCAGGCAGCGTGCGCGTTTTGTCGCCGCCCGGTGGCTCGACCTTGATGACTTCGGCGCCCAGGTCGGCCAGGATCATGCCGCAGGTGGGGCCCATGACCATGTGGGTGAATTCGATGACGCGGATGCCGGACAGCGGCAGCAGGGGTTCGGTGGCCATACAGGTGTGCTCGTGGGAAGGTAAGGGGTTCATGCAGCGGCAGGGGCTGCGCCGGCTTTGACGCTGCGCGGCAGGCCCGCGCGCCACAGCGCGCCATGCAGGCTTTCGCCATCCAGCCAGGCGGCCACCTTGGCGCGCAGGCGCAGCAGGGCCTCGATGTCCAGGCCCGTGTCGATGTCCATGGTGTCCAGCATGAAGGCCAGGTCTTCGGTGGAGGCATTGCCGCTGGCGCCGGGCGCATGGGGGCAGCCACCGATGCCGGCCAGCGTGGCGTCAAAGCGCGTGACGCCGGTCTGCAGGGCCGCATGCACATTGGCCAGCGCCAGGCCGCGCGTGTCGTGGAAGTGGCCGCACCAAAAGCGTTCGCCCGCAATGCGCCGCGCCTGCTCGAACAGCGATTGCACCTGGCCCGGCCCGCCATGGCCCACGGTGTCGGCCATGCTGACGCGGTCGGCCCCCGCGTCCAGCAGCGCCTGCATGCAGCGCAGCACCTCGGCCGGTTCCACCCGGCCCTGCAGCGTGCAGCCGAAGGCCGTGCCAATGCCGCCCTCGATCAGCATCTTCGAACCTGCGGCATCGCGTGCGGCACGCATGCGGGCCACCTCGGCCACGACCTCATCGGGCGTCTTGCGCAGGTTGGCCAGGCTGTGGGCATGGCTGGCCGACAGCGGCACCAGCATCAGGTCGGCCCCGCTGGCGATGGCGCTTTCGGCACCACGCATGTTGGGCACCAGCACGGAGACGAACAGGCCCGGCAGCGTTCGGGCATAGGCCACCAGTTCGGCCGTGTCGGCCAGTTGGGGCAACAGGCGCGCGGGGACGAAGGAGCCGACTTCGATCTCGCGCTGGCCGGCAGCGTAGGCGTCGCGTATCCATTCCTTCTTGCGCTCGGTGGACAGCACGGTCTGGATGCTTTGCAGGCCATCGCGCAGGCCGACCTCGCGGATGACGGCGGACTGCGGGGCACGGATGGGTTCTGGCATGGGAAGGTTCGCGTGGGGTGGTTTGTCTTGAATGGCACTTTAGACATTCCCACCAGCGTGCAGAAGCGATAATTTTTCGGCTCAGAGTTTCCCAAATGGAAATCCATAACCGCCATGAAAGACCTGGACCTGACCACCCTGCGGCTCTTTGTCGCGGCCTGCGACCTGGGCAATATTGCCCGCGCGGGCGAGCAGCAGCACATCGGCTCATCGGCCATCAGCAAGCGCATGGCACTGCTGGAAGAGCAGGTGCAGGCCCCGCTGCTGGAGCGCCACCGCCGGGGCGTGGTGCCCACCGCAGCCGGGCTGATGCTGCTGGAGCATGCACGCGCCATGCTGGCCAGCGCCGACCGCGCGGCCCGCGACATGGCGGCCTACCAGCATGGCGTGAAGGGACAGGTGCGGATACTGGCCTCGGTCTCATCGATTGCCGAGTCGCTGCCCGATGACATTGCGGCCTTTCTGCAAAAGCCCGAGCACGCGCAGATCCGCGTGGACATCGAGGAGCTGACCAGCAGCGAAATCATCCGATCCATCCGCGAAGGCCTGGCCCTGGTGGGCGTGTGCTGGAACGCGGCCGATCTGGAGGGCCTGCAGACCCTGCCCTACCGCTGCGACACCCTGGCCGTGGCCGTGCCGGCCGGCCACCCGCTGGCCTTGCGCGATAGCTGCAGCTTCAGCGAAACGCTGGATTGCGAGCATGTGGGCCTGCCCGCCTCCACGGCCGTCTACACCATGCTGGCGCGGGCGGCGGCCATCATCGGCCGGCCCCTCAATTACCGCGCCGTGGTCAGCTCCTTCGACGCCACGATCCGCTGCGTGCGCGCCGGCCTGGGCGTGGCCATCATGCCCAGGGAGATCCTGGGCATGGCGGGCCCCGGTCAGGGCGTGCAGGGCGTGCAGGGCGTGCAGGGTGTGCACATGGTGCCGCTCACCGATGCCTGGGCGCGGCGCCAGTTCGCCATCTGCTTCAGGGACGGCAGCCGGCTATCGCCTGCGGCGCGCACGCTGGTGGACTATCTGGCCGGGTGCGCGCAGGCGGGCTGAGCCGGCCTTGGGAGTTATCACGATTAATTGAAGTTTGCGTGATACATCCGCTACAGGGTCCCTCCAACAATGGGACCCATGAACACCGCCCTCATCACCCCCCAACCGGCACAGCCCCAGGATGGCCAGCGCATCCACCCGCTGTGGCTGCGCCTGACGCATTGGCTCAATGCGCTGGCCGTGGTCATTCTGGTGACCAGCGGCTGGCGCATCTACAACGCGGCGCCGTTCTTTGATTTCAGCTTTCCGGGCTCGATCACGCTGGGCGGCTGGCTGGGCGGGGCGCTGCAATGGCATTTCGCGGCCATGTGGCTGCTGGTGTTCAACGGACTGCTGTACCTGCTGCTCAACATCGCCAGCGGCCGGTGGCTGCGCAAGTTCTTTCCCATCACGGTGCAGGGCGTGCGGCAGGACCTGGTGGCCGCCCTCAAGGGCCGGCTCTCGCACGCCGACCCGGCCCGCTACAACCATGTGCAAAAGCTGGCCTACCTGTTCGTGGTGCTGGACCTGGTGGTGATCGTGCTGTCGGGCCTGGTGCTCTGGAAGTCGGTGCAGTTCCCGCTGCTGCGCGAGCTGCTGGGCGGCTATGAGTCCGCAAGGCGCGTGCACTTCTTCGGCATGGCTGCGCTGGTCGCCTTTGTGGTGGTGCACCTGGCAATGGTCGCCCTGGTGCCCCGGACCTTCCTGACCATGATCCACGGCCGTGCGCCCAAGACACCATGAAAATCTTCAAAGCCCCTTCCCTGCCCGGCGTCGATGGCGAGGCCGTGGTGCGCGAGGCACGCTCGCTGATCGTCCGCAAGCTCGACCAGCCCGCACGCCGCGCCTTTTTGCAGCGATCGCTCACGCTGGGCGGCCTGTCCCTGCTCACGGGCTGCAGCATCAGCGATGACAGCCACGTCGAGGCCGCGCTCAATCAGGTATCGCGCTTCAACGACCGCATGCAGGGCCTGCTCTTCAGCCCCACGCGGCTGGCGCCCACCTATTCAGCAGCCGAGATCACGCGCCCCTTCCCCTTCAATGCCTACTACGGCGAGGACGAGGTGCGCGAGGTGGACGGGGCCAGCTGGCGCCTGGAGGTGACCGGCATGGTCGCCGACCGCCATGCCTGGACCCTGGCCGAGCTGCGCGCCATGCCGCAGGACGAACAGATCACGCGCCATATCTGCGTGGAGGGCTGGAGCGCCATAGGCCGCTGGGGCGGCGTGCGTTTCGCCGATTTCCTGCGCCATATAGGCGCCGACACCAGCGCCAAGTACGTCGGCTTCAAGTGCGTTGACGACTACTTCACCAGCATCGACATGGCCACGGCCCTGCATCCGCAGACGCTGATGGCATTGACTTACGACGGGCAGCCCCTGCCGCCCAAATATGGCTTCCCGATGAAGCTTCGCATGCCCACCAAGTTGGGCTACAAGAACCCGAAGCACGTCCAGGCCATGTTCGTCACCAACACCTACTCCGGCGGCTACTGGGAAGACCAGGGCTACAACTGGTTCGGAGGCAGCTGAGCGGCCTCACAAGCCGCTGTGCCGCCAACGAAGGTGCGAGGCCGGGCCATGCAAGACCGGCCGATTGTGCAACCTGCAAACCGCTAATCCAAAGGAAGACTCAAATGACCAAGTTCACCACCACCGTGCTCGCCGCCTGCCTCGCCCTGGCCGGCGCCACCTCGGCATTCGCTGCGGATGAGATGTCCAAGGACGGCATGTCCAAGGGCGCAATGACCAAGGATTCCATGTCCAAGGATGGGATGAAGAAGGACTCCATGTCCAAGGACGGGATGAAAAAGGATTCCATGTCCAAGGATGGAATGAAGAAGGACTCCATGCACAAGGACGGCATGCACAAGGATGGCATGTCCAAGGACGCAATGAAGAAGGACTCCATGGGCAAGGACGGAATGTCCAAGTAAGCCGGGGGACCCGCCTGTCCCGGCCGATGCCGCCCGGGCGGCCGGGCTGGCGGGGCTGCCGGCCATGGGACCAGGCGCAAGGCCGGGTCCTTTCTGTGCACCCCCCATGCCCGCTCCAAGGCAAGAGCGGGCTGGCAGACCTCAGCGGCGCTGGGGTGGGCGCTGGCCCGGGGCGCCGCCGGAGCGTTGCTCAATATGACGGAACGTGAGACGGCCCTTGTTCAGGTCATAGGGCGACATCTCGAGCGTGACCTTGTCGCCGGCCAGCACGCGGATGCGGTGCTTGCGCATTTTTCCGCCGGTATAGGCGATGAGCTGGTGGCCGTTTTCCAGCGTTACGCGGAAGCGGGAATCAGGCAGCACTTCGTCTACCCGGCCTTGCATTTCGATCAGTTCTTCTTTAGCCAATGGGACTCCTGTGAGTACATGTTGAAAGGGGTGCGTCGCCGCAAGTTGCCGGTGCAGCACCATGCTGCGGCCTTGGGCCAGCGCAGGATGACCGCCGCACACAGGCAGCGGATCATCGGAAAAAAGGGAAAGAGGCCCCTGCAGGTGGCAGGGAGAGTGCAGGCCCGGGGAAGGGTGTTGGACCCGCGTGGTGCTCGCCGATGGGAGTGACAGTTGCGGACTTCGTCACAGTGGGCGGCCAACGGCAGTCCGGGAACTGCAAGAATGTCAGACGGGCACTGAGGAGGCGAACAACAAGGACAGCACCTCCAGCAGTATAGGTCAATTGCCGGACCCGCGTTGAAGCGGCGCCGGGTACCGCACCTGTACGGGGCGGCATTTTCCCTGTCGCGACTGGGACAATTCGCAGTCGAACCGGAAGAAGTGCCCTCTCTTGGTGGTTGCCGCGGCATCGAAGCGGCCGCCGTCGGCCCGCCTCATGCCTTTCACCTATCCCAGCTTGGGCAGCAGGTTGAACAGCAGCACCATCAGCAGGCCCACAAAGGACACGATGGACTGGACCACGGTAATCGTCTTGGTGGCCTCGCCCATGCTCATGCCGAAGGACTCCTTCACCATCCAAAAGCCCGCGTGGTTGGCATAGTTGAAGAACAGCGAGCCGCAGCCGATGGCCAGCGCCAGCAGCGGCACGTTCAGCGAAGGATCGGAGGCCGCCAGCGGCGCCAGCAGGCCCGCCGCGCCGACGATGCCCACGGTAGCCGAGCCGGTGGACACCGACAGCAGCATGGCGATCATCCAGCCCAGCACCAGCGGAGGCAGGGCGAACTGCTGGGTCATGTGGACGATGGCATCGCCCACCTTGGCGCTGGTCAGGATCTGCTGGAAGGCACCGCCGCCCGCAATGATGAGCATGATGCCTGCGATGGGCTTGAGGCTCTGGCCCAGCGCGTCGCGCAGCTTCTCTGCATCGGCGCCGCGCAGATAGCCCAGGGTGATGGAGGCAAACACCACGCCCAGCAGCATGGCCACCAGCGGATTGCCCAGGAAGGCCGCCGCATGCAGCAGGCCCGAATCCTTGGGCAGAAGCACCTCGGCCAGCGCATGCACCAGCATCAGCAGCGCGGGCAGCAAGGCGCACAGCACGCCCATGCCGATGCTGGGCGCACTGCCCTCCCCGCCTTCCTTCTTGCCTGATGTGAACTGCTCCAGCAGGGCTGCATCGGGGCGCGTGCTCATGCGCGGCGTGATGAAGGCGCCGTACAGCGGGCCGCCCAGCACCATGGCGGGAATCACGGCCAGAAAGCCGTACAGCATGGTCGGGCCGACCGTGGTATGCAGCGTGGCGATGGCGGTGAGCGGGCCCGGGTGCGGCGGCACCATGCCGTGCATGGCGGCCAGCGCGGCGATCACGGGCACGCCCACATAGACATAGGCCGATCCCTTGAAGCGCTCATTGCTTTCCAGCTTGCGCGCCACGCTGAAGATCAGCGGCAGCATGACCACCAGCCCCACCTCGAAGAACATGGGAATGCCGATCACGAAGGCCACCAGGGTCATGGCCCAGGGAATCATGCGCTCGGACGTGCGCTGCAGGATGGCACTGGCCAGCCGCTCGGTGGTGCCGGAGTCCGCCAGGATCTTGCCCAGCATGGCGCCCAGGGCAATCACCACGCCCACGGCGCCCAGCGTCTTGCCGGCCCCGTTGGTGAGGTTCTTGACGATCTCGCCCGGCGCCATGCCGGTGGCAAAGCCCACGCCAATGGAAACCACCAGCAGCGCCAGCAAGGGATGAAGACGGATGCGCGAGACGATCAGCGCGACGAGGACCAGCACGCTGGCCAGCGCGATGAGCAGCAGTTGGGTATCGAATGAAGACATGGGAAGCTTGGAGTTGTGTTTTTATGATGGACGCCCGCACGCTGGGATGCATGCGGTTTCCAATCGCTACAAATCCTATGCCTGACCCTGAAGGGGAGCTGTAGGCTCCAGGCTTGTTCGCAGGAGACTGGCTCAGAGCCGTGCCTCCCATTCCACTACTGCAAGACCAATGAACAACCTCGGCTCCGCTGGCACTCTCGAAGTCTTTGTCAGAGCCCCCATCCAGCCGGAATTTGTGGATTTGGTGGCAGATGCGCGCGCAGCCATCGGCAGCGCCCTCGGCGAGGCGCTGGACAGCCTCTATCTGTATGGCAGCGTGGCGCGCGGCTGCGCAAGGGCGGGCTTCTCGGACCTGGACCTGACGATCGTGCTGGCCCGCCCCCTCTCCAGGCAGGAGAGCGCCAGGCTGGAGCAGCTGCGCCAGGACCTCCAACTACGTCACACAGAAGTCGTGAAGATCGACTTCGACCTGGGCACTCGGCAGGAGGTGCTGGACCCTGCCCATCTCTACAGCTGGGGCTACTGGCTCAAGCATGAGTGCCGCTGCATCCATGGAGAAGACCTGGCGCGGCAGTTTGAGGCGTTCGAGCCGTCCAGGGCGATTGCACAGGCCGTCAATGGCGACTACGTGCGGGTGCTGAACGACTACCTGCAGCGCATTGCCGCGACCCCGAACGACATGGAGGCCCTGCGCCTGCAACGCGAAGCCGCACGCAAGCTGATCCGGGCCACCAATGTGCTGCGCCCCTGCTCAGGGGGGTTCTGGCCGCGCACGCTGGAGGAGTTCGCCGGATGTTTTTCAAAGCGCCACCCGGAATTGGCAGAGTCCATCGATTTCTTCCTGATCCAGGCCAGGGCACCGTGTATGCCCAAAACACTCTTCAGTGCCCGGCTTTCCAGCTTTCTGGAATGGTTGCACCGGCAGCAGCCGTTGCTGGCATCGGAGCTGGATCCATCGGTCCCGTGAAGGCCGGACGGCAGGCATTTCCTATTCCGTGAACGACACCCCGATGGAGCCCAGCGGTCCAAAGTCCGCATGGATGGTGTCGCCGGCAGCGATCGCCGTGGGCCGAGTGAAGGAGCCCGCCAGGAGGATGTGCCCGGCCTCCAGCGTGATGCCATGGCCCGCGAGCTTGTTGGCCAGCCAGACGATGCCCAAGGCGGGATGGCCCATGACGGCAGCCGAGACACCTGACTCCTCAATCACGCCGTTCTTGGACAGGGTGGCGGCCACCCAGCGCAGATCGATGTCCATGGGGCGCACAATGCGCCCTCCCGTGACCATGGCGGCGGCTGCGGCGTTGTCCGCGATGGTGTCGCAGATGCTGCGCGGCACCTCGGTGCGGTAGTCGATGATCTCAAGCGCAGGCGTCACATAGGCCGTGGCGTCCAGCACGTCATAGACCGTCACCGGCCTGCCGCCCGGCTGGGTGCCACCCAAGGACTTGCCCAGGACAAAGGCAAGCTCCACCTCCAGGCGGGGCCGGTGGAATTGCGAAGCGCATATCCGGGCGCCATCCGCATGGACCATGTGATCCAGCAGAACGCCGTAGTCCGGCTCATTCATGCCGGAAGCCATCTGCATGGCGCGCGAGGTCAGGCCGATCTTGTGGCCCACGATGCGCGCGCCAGCCTTGACCTTGGCCTGCGCCCACAGTTGCTGCACGGCGTAGGCATCGGCTATCTCCATGGCCGGCCAGGTCCGGCTGACCTGGGAGATGGGCTGGCGGCTCTGTTCGGCCTGCAGCAGCGCATGGGCCGCGTCCTGGCGTTCGGTGGCATCGATCATTTCCGGGCTTTCCTCAGTGAGTGTCTGTGCAGCGCTCCAGCACGGTGAGCGTCGGGCGCTCCCCGCCGGCCTTGCCGGTGATCGGGGGCTTGGGCAGCCGAGCCTCCCCTGGCTCGATCACGAAATGGTGGTCCAGCGTGTACCAGGCGCCATGCACGTCGTCGGCTGGAGGGGTCTCGCCCGAGTGAAGAACGTACTGTCCGATCAGCGCCCGCGTCACGCCGAACTGCACATCAGTCTCCAGGTGCGGATCGTCACTGGAATACACCTGGGCAAACTGCGTCTTGAAGCCGGGCTTGTAGATCATGAAGTGGATGTGGGCCGGGCGCATGTTGTGCCGGCCCTGCGCGCGCAGCAGGGCGCCCACCGGGCCGCTCAAGGGGATGGGATAGCCTACGGGCTTGATGGTGCGAAAGGTGATGCACCCTGCGGCATCGGTCCTGAACTTGCCGCGCAGGTTCATGTCGGCCTGCTCCGGGTCCTGGTTCTCATAGAAGCCCTCGGACGACGCATGCCATACATCGACTTCGGCATCCGGCACGGGCCGACCCTGCCGGTCGCGCACCCAGGCGCTCACGAACACGGGCATGCCCGGCGTGGGAGAGCGGACGATGGAGCCGCCGTTTTCCGTGGGCGGAGAATCCATGCGCCAGAACGGCCCCATCAGGTTGGCCGTGGTTTCCGTCTGGCCGTTGTCCCCGTTGTTGAGCAGGCAGACCAGGGCGGAGACGCCCAGCGAGCCGGCAATGAGCACCACCTCGTTGTGCGAGGCCGTGGTCAGTTGCCCCAGCCGGGCGATGAGGGCGCAGGCCTGGTGGAATTCCGCCTCCGACAGGCGGGCGTCCCGTATGAAGCCGTGCAGATGGGTGACTGCGGCGGTCATGATCTCCTTGAAGCGGGGATCGCTTGACTGCTGCAATTGCTCCAGCACGGCGGCCGTCACGTCGCTCTGCTTTTCGATGATCATGGCAACTTTCTCCATTTTCTAGTCCAGCCTGACGCCAGACGATTTCACGAGTTCGGCATATGCGGCCCTGCCCTGCCTGAGCGAGGCCGCCAGGGCGTCCGGGCTTGCGCCCAGCGGTCTCATGCCGTTGGGCGCAAGCACCGTGGCCGCAATCTCCTGCCGGACGATGACAGCGGCGGCTGCATTGATTTTGCGCACCACGGCTGGCGGCGTGCCCGCAGGCGCCATGAGGATGAAATTGACTTGCGGGTCGAGCCGCGCAAAGCCTGCTTCGGCCAGGGTGGGAACATCCGGCAGCAAGGGGCTGCGCGATGGACCCGTGACGGCCAGCGGCCTCATGGCACCGCTTTTCAAATACTGAAGCGCCGGCCCGCCAATGCCGCCCAGCACCAGTTGGACCTGGTTGGCCAGAACATCACGGATGGCGTCGGGATAGCCCTTGTAGGGCACATGCACCAGTTCGATGGCGGCCATCCGGGAAAACGCATCCATGGCCAGGTGGACGATGTTCCCCGTGCCGAACGAGCCATAGTTCAGCGTGCCCGGCCTGGCCCTGGCCAGGGCCACCAGTTCAGCGATGCTTGCAGCGGGCACCTGCCTCGCGCTGGACAGCACCATCTGCAACTGCGCAAGATCCGCGACCGGCGCGAAATCCTCCAGCGAATAGGGCAGCTTGCGGAACAGATGCGGGTTGAGCGTGAAGACGCCGTCGTCGCACAGCAGCAGGGTGTAGCCATCGGCGGGGGCCTTGGCCACGAGGCTGGCCGCGATGATCTGGTTGCCCCCGGGCCGGTTGTCGACCAGCACCGGCTGCTTCCACCGGGCGCTCAACTGCTGGGCCACGCTGCGCGCGAGAACGTCGGAGATGCTCCCTGCGGAGTAGGCCAGGACCAGGGTGACAGGCCTGTCCGGAAAGGCCTGCGCCACGCCGCACAGCGGCACCAGCGCGCAGGCCCAGGCACCGATGATCCGCGCGATCCGCGTGATGAGTGAATGCATGGCCTGTCTCCTCCTGAATGCGTCGTGGCTGCGATGGCAGGGGTTGTGCAAACCATTCTCGAGTGCCCTCCCCATACTGTCCAATACCGAATCAGCGATCGGCCATACCATTCAGGTATCTCCAAAAAAGGGAATGGCCATGGATCTGCGGCATATGCGTTACTTCCTCGCCCTGGCACAGGAGCAAAGCGTCAGCCGTGCGGCCGAGCGGCTGCACATGGCGCAGCCGCCCCTGTCGCGGCAGATGCGCCAGATGGAGGAGGACCTCGGTGTGGAACTGTTCGTGCGCACATCCCGGGGCATAGAGCTGACCGAGGCTGCGCACTCCCTTTTGCGCGATGTTCCGAACATCCTGGAACTGGCCCGGCTGGCCCGCGAACGTGCGCTGCGGGCAGGAAAGGGGCTGCTGGGTGATCTGGACATCGGCATCTTCGGCTCGGGGGTGCTGAGCGTCATCCCGCGCCTGATCGGGAGCTTTCACACGCAGCGGCCCGAGGTCCGCATCCGGCTTCACAACCTGACCAAGGGCGAGCAGATCCAGGCCTTGCGGGAACACCGGATCCAGGTGGGCTTTCACCGGCTGCCCCCTGCCGAGCCCGACCTGGCCGTGTGCCTGGTGCTGCGCGAGCCCATGTACGTGGGCATGCATGAAGGCCATCCGCTCAGCACACGCGCCGGGATTTCCATTCGCGACCTGGAGCGCCAGCCCATGATCCTGTACCCGAACACGCCGCTGGCGGGACTGGCGCAGGAGGTGATGGCAGCGTTTCGCCGCGAAAAAGTGCAGATCGAGGTCATGCAGGAGGTGGAGGACGTCACCACTTGCATCGCCCTGGTCAGCGCAGGCCTGGGGCTGTGCATCACGCCCGAATCGGGAACCATGCTGAGATTGCCGGGCGTCGTCTTCCGCCCGCTGCGCTCGCGCTTCCTCAAGGACATCGAGCTGAGCTGCGTCCACCGGCGGGACGACACGTCTCCCATCCTGGCAGCATTCATGGAGGTGGTCAGGGACTACCCGGGCAGCGCCTGAACTGCCACAAAAGCTTCAAACCTTCGTCACCTCCCTGTCACGCGCAGCGGGTGCAATGTAAACGTTTTCAAGAAATCGTTTACATCCATGAGCATCACCGAGGTCGCACGCCGCGCGGGCCTGTCCGTCGCCACCGTTTCGCGGGTTTTCAATTCGCCGGAGGTGGTCAATGCGCAAACGCGCAGCACGGTGCTGCGCGTGGCGCAGGAAGTGGGCTACGTGGCCAATGCCAGCGCACGCACGCTGCGCACGCGCAGCAGCAAGGTGCTGGGCGTGGTGCTGCCCACGCTCACCAATCCGGTGTTTGCCGAGTGCCTGCAGGGCATTGCCTCGCAGGCGGCGCTGCGCGGCTATGCGATTTCGCCCTGCACCACCGAATACGACCACGCCGGTGAAGACGCGGCCACCACGCGGCTGCTGGCCAGCGGGGTGGATGCGCTGGTGCTGGTGGTCTCCAACCCTGGCGATTCGGCGGCGCTGGCGCGTGTGCGCCAGGCCGGCAAGCCCTATGTGCTGGCCTATCACCACACCCATGAGCATGCCTGCGTGGGCGTGGACAACACGGGCGCCGTCAGGGAGCTGGTGCTGCGCCTGGCTGCGGCAGGCCACAGCCGCATCGGCATGGTCACGGGCCAGTTGCGCGCGTCCGACCGCGCCCAGCAGCGCTGCCGTGGCTATGCGCTGGGCATGCAGGCCGCAGGCCTGTCGCCGCTGCCGGTCTGGGAGGTGCCCTTTGCCGCCACCGCCGTGCAGATGCTGCAGCAGCACCTGAGCGAGCAGGCGCCGCCCACGGCCATTGTCTGCAGCAACGATCTGCTGGCGATACGCACCATCCGCGCGGCATCGCTGGCCGGGTTCTCCGTGCCTGCGGACCTCAGCGTGGTCGGCTTTGACGGGATTGCCATGGCGGGCGATCTCACGCCTTCGCTGGCCTCGATTTCCCAGCCCAACCACGAGATCGGCTCGGCCTGCGTGCGCCTGCTGTGCGATGCGCTGGCGGGCAAGAAAACCCTGGCCGCGCAGGACAGCCTGTGCCTGCCGCATGGCTGGCGCAGCGGCGAGTCCTGCCGGCTCTGAAACCAACAACAGCGGCCCGCGCAAGCCAAGGCCGCGCCCCTCCCCTTCCCCACGCTCCCCCACCTCTTCGAGTACGCACCATGAAACTGACTGCCCTCCCCTTCAAGCTCTCCTTCAAGCCCTCCATCAAGCACCTTGCCCTGCTGGCCGCCACCACCGCCGTCTGCGGCACGGCGCTGGCCCAGAGCGCCATCTGCTACAACTGCCCGCCCGAATGGGCCGACTGGGGCACGCAGATCAAGGCCATCAAGGCCGATACCGGCATCACCGTGCCGCCCGACAACAAGAACTCCGGCCAGTCGCTGGCCCAGCTGGTGGCCGAGAAGGCCAGCCCCGTCGCCGATGTGACCTACCTGGGCGTGACCTTCGCCATCCAGGCGCAGAAAGACGGCGTGGTCGCCGCCTACAAGCCCGCCCACTGGGACCAGGTTCCCGCCGGCCTCAAGGACCCCAAGGGCGAGTGGGTGACCATCCACTCGGGCACGCTGGGCTTCATGGTCAACAAGGCGGCGCTGGGCGGCAAGCCCGTGCCGCAGTCCTGGGCAGACCTGCTCAAGCCCGAGTACAAGGGCCTGGTGGGCTACCTGGACCCGGCCTCGGCCTTCGTGGGCTATGTGGGCGCCGTGGCCGTGAACCAGGCCATGGGCGGCACGCTGGACAACTTCCAGCCGGCCATCGACTACTTCAAGAAGCTGCAGAAGAACGAGCCCATCGTGCCCAAGCAGACCTCGTATGCGCGCCTGCTGTCGGGCGAGATCGGCATCCTGCTGGACTACGACTTCAACGCCTACCGCGCCCGCTACAAGGACAAGGCCGACGTGGACTTCGTGATCCCCAAGGAAGGCACCGTGGTCATGCCCTATGTGATGAGCCTGGTGAACAAGGCGCCGCACACGGACAACGGCAAGAAGGTGCTGGACTATGTGCTGTCCGACAAGGGCCAGTCCATCTGGGCCAACGCCTACCTGCGCCCGGTGCGCGACGTGGCCCTGCCCAAGGAAGTGGCCGGCCATTTCCTGCCCGCCAGCGAGTACGCACGCGCCACCTCGGTGGACTACCAGAAGATGGCCGATGTGCAAAAGGGCTTCTCCACGCGCTACCTGCGTGAAGTGCGTTGAGCCGGGCGGACTGCATCGTGGGCACGCGG
>NZ_JTKZ01000063.1:0-9070 GCF_000799035.1 Delftia sp. ZNC0008 | reverse complement strand
GGCGTGGAACTGGCGGCAGAGCTGGTGCAGCTGGCCGAGAGCGCCCGCGCCTACGGCGCGCTGGGCGAGGCCGCGCGCTTCGGCATCGTGCTGATCGAGGCCGGGCCGCGCCTGCTGCCCGGTTTTCCTGAAGAGATTTCCGAAGCCACGCGCCTGCGCCTGCAGGCCCTGGGCGTTTCGGTGATCGTCAACGGCCGCGTGCAGTCGGCCAGCGAAGAGGGGTTCGTTCTGGCCAGCGGCGAGTTCGTCCCCGCAGGCCTGCGCGTCTGGGCAGCGGGCGTGAAGGCCCCGGCCTTCCTGGCGCAGCTGGGACTGGAGACCACGCAAGGCAACCAGCTCAAGGTCAACGGCCAGCTGCAGACCAGCGACCCCCATGTCTACGCCGTGGGGGATTGCGCCAGCTTCACCCTGCCCGGCGCCAGCGTGCCGCTGCCGCCCACCGCCCAGGTGGCGCACCAGCAGGCCCGCTATCTGGTGGAGACGCTGCCGCGCCTGCTGAAGGAGCCGGGTTTCCGTCCCGAAGGCTTTGCCTACCGCGACTTTGGCGCCCTGGTGTCATTGGCCCATTACGACGCCTATGGATCGCTGGGCAAATTCGGCCTGTTCAACGGCGGCGTGATCCGCGGGCGCATGGCCATGCTGAGCCACATCATGCTGTACCGCTCGCACCAGGCCCGCATCTACGGCTTTTGGCGCGGCGGGCTGCTGTGGCTGATCGATTTGATGAATTCGCGCCTGCGCCCGTCGATCCGGCTGGACTGAGCGGCAGGGCCCGGCATCAAAGCAGCCCCTCGATGGGCAGCCAGCCCAGCACGCGCAGCATCAGGCGCTTGAATGCACTGCTGCCGGGCTCGGTGGTGGTGGTGAGTGGCTCAGGCGGCGTGCCGCTTTCCGTGGTCCAGCTCAGGCGGCCCTGTGCATCGATCTGCACGTGGTAGGCGGCGGACGGCAGGCTCTGGTCGAGCATGCGGCTCATCTGCGAAGCCATCTCGGGGCTGTCGATCAGCAGGCCCATCTCGGTGTTGAGGTGGGCCGAGCGCGGGTCGAAGTTGAACGAGCCCACGAAGATGCGCTCGCCATCGACCGCAAAGGTTTTGGCATGCAGGCTGGAGCCCGAGCTGCCGGGGCGGCTGCCTGAGCCCACCCCCGCTTTCCCTGCCGATGCCGCTGCGGGCGAACGCGGGCCTGGGCTGGGTTCGTCGTCCTGCGTGCCGATCTGCCGGCGCAGCTCGTACAGCTGCACGCCTTCCTCGATCAGCGGGCGCCGGTAGCGGGCATAGCCGGCATGGACCACGGCCACGTCGGTCGCCTCCAGGCTGTTGGTGAGCACGCGCACGGCAATGCCCTGGCGGCGCAGGCCGGCCAGGGCGCGCACGCCGGCCTCGGTGGGCACGAAGTAGGGCGAGACCAGGTCCAGCTGGCGCTGTGGCTGGCCGATGGCCGGGGTCAGCTGGGTGATCAGCAGGCCCTCCTTGGGCACCTGGCCCAGCACCTTGGCCGGGTCGTCGCTGACCAGGGTGGCGCGGGCCCATTGCAGTGGCAGGCGGCCGGCCAGCAGCTCGCGCGTGAACGGGCTTTGCGCCACGGCGCGCACATAGGCCTGGGCTTCGGGGCGCTGCACTTCGGTGGCCAGGGCCTCGTAGGCGCGCGCCACCGCATAGTCGGGCAGCGGCGGCAGCAGGCTGGCCGCGGGATAGGCCGACGCGCTGGCCCAGTACTGGTCGAAAGCATGTGAAATGTCGGCCACCACCGGCCCCATGGCCACCACGTCCAGGTCGGCGAACAGCACGCCGTCGGTGGCCGCGAAGTACTCGTCGCCTATGTTGCGGCCGCCCACGATGCTGGCCTGGCTGTCGGCCGTGAAGCTCTTGTTGTGCATGCGCCGCTGGGTGCGCGAGAAATCCGTGACATAGCCCAGCGCCTTGGGCGTGCGCTGGGCAAAGGGGTTGAACAGCCGCACCTCGATCTGCGGATGCTGGTCCAGGGCGCCGAGCTGGGTGTCCAGTCCTGCCGTGCCGCCGTCGTCCAGCAGCAGGCGAACGCGCACGCCCCGGTCGGCGGCGCGGCGCAGTTCGTCGAGCAGCAGGTGGCCCGTGGTGTCGCCGCGCCAGATGTAGTACTGCACATCCAGCGTGCGCTGGGCCACGCGGGCCAGCAGGGCACGCGCCGCATAGGCGTTGCGTGCATCGGAAAGCGCGTGGATGCCGGTAAGCCCCGGATGCTGGTCCAGCAGCGGTGCCAGCGCCTGGCCCAGCAGCGTGGCCTGTGCGGCCTCGGGCGGCAGCGCCGTGGATTCGCTGCGGCCAGCCAGCGGCGGCAGGCTGCAGCCTGCCAGCAGCAGGGTCAGGACGAGCGCCTGGGTGGTGGCAAGGGCGCGGCGCAGCAGGGGCATGGTGCGTTCGGTGTTCGTAGTGGTCAGTGCAGCCAGCGTATGAACAGCTGGATCACCGTGGCATTGACGATGTCGACGAAGAAGGCGCCCACCATCGGCACGATGAGGAAGGCCTTGTGCGAGGGGCCGTACTGGTTGGTGATGGCCTGCATGTTGGCCACGGCCGTGGGCGTGGCACCCATGCCGAAACCGCAGTGGCCGGCGGCTAGCACGGCCGCATCGTAGTTGCTGCCCATGATGCGGAAGGTCACCAGCGCGGCATACAGGCCCATCACCAGGGTCTGGGCCGCCAGGATCACCATCAGCGGCGCCGCCAGCCCCGCCAGCTCCCACAGCTTGAGCGACAGCAGGGCCATGGCCAGGTAGATGGACAGCGAGGCATTGCCGAAGACGTCGATGGCCCGGTCGAATACCTGGAAGTGAAAGACATAGTCCAGCGTATTGCGGATCACGACGCCACCTGCCAGCGCCCAGACGAAGGTGGGCAGGGAGAACAGGGTGCCGGCGGTGAACTGCGCCATGAACTCGGCAAAGCCCAGGCAGCCTGCGAACAGGGCCAGTGTTTCTATGGCCGCGCTGGTGGTGATCAGGCGCGTCTGCTCGGGGTTCTCGAAGCCGCCATGGCTTGCACTTTCGCCCAGCGGGGGCTGTTTTTCGGGGGCGGCTGCGGGGTCGTGCACGGCAAGCCTGCGGCGCGTGATCAGGGCCTTGGCCAGCGGGCCGCCGATCAGGCCGCCGATCACCAGTCCGAAGGTGGCACAGGCAATGCCCAGCGTGACCGCGCCCTGGATGCCGTACTCGCGCTCGAAAACCTGGCCCCAGGCGCCTGCCGTGCCATGGCCGCCCGTCAGGGTGACGGAGCCTGCGATCAGCCCGAACAGCGGGTCGAGCCCGAGCATCGTGGCCAGGCTTACGCCCACCAGGTCCTGCAGGCCGATGAAGACGGCGACCACGGCCAGGAACAGCAGCAGCGAACGGCCGCCTTCGCGCAGCTTGGCGAAATCGGCGCTCAGCCCGATGGATGAGAAAAACACCAGCATGAAGGCCATCTGCAGCTCGCTGCTGAAGCTGAAGGTGTAGCCCAGGGTTTGGTTGAGCACGAACAGGGCGACGGCGACGACCAGACCGCCGGCCACGGGCTCGGGGATGTTGAATTCGCGCAGCAGGCGCAGGTGCTGCACCAGCCATTTGCCCAGCAAAAGGACGAGGGCGGCGAAGATCAGGGTGTAGTAGGCGCTGAAAGTCAGGTGCATGGCTTCCGTGTTCTGGTGGGCGGGGCAAGGCAGCGCACCATACGATAGGCGGCATGCCGGGTGGCGATGTCAGGATAGCCACTGATTGCCAGGCCTGCTGAAAGTGCCCTTCGGTCGTGCCCTGCGTCAGTGCCCTGTCAGCTGGCTACGGGGCCGGGCCGCCTGTCCTCGACGGTGAAGCGGGCCAGCGTGTAGATGCGGCTGTCGGCTCGCATCGGGTTGGCCACGGCGCGCAGCTCGCTGGTCCAGCGCTCCGGCGTGATGTCGGCCAGCCCGTAGCCGCGTTCCTCGCAGCGTGCGTACAGCACCTGCGGGTTGTGGTCGACGATGGCATCGACCTTGGCCTGGGTGGTGCCGCTGCGCGAGGTGATGGAGGTGCTGCAGAACTCGCTGGCCACGATGGGATTGCGCCGCTCGGGCGCGGCCTCGGGGTCTGCGTGCACGGCACAGACATAGTTCTGGTGCAGGTCGCCGCCCAGCAGCACGCTGTTGCGCGGCGTGGGCTGGGCGCCCGGCGTGAGGTGGCGCACCAGGCGCTGGCGCGCGGCAGGGTAGCCGTCCCAGCTGTCCGTGGCCTGCGATCCCGAGGGCGGCCGGTGCGTGGACACCAGGGTGGGCTGGGCCAGGATGCTCCAGCGCGGCCCCTCGCTGCCCTGGTGGCGGGCGTCCTCGGCCAGTTGGCGGTACAGCCACTGCTCCTGGGTCCAGCCCAGGAAGCTGCGCGCCGTATCCGACAGGGCTGCGCATTGCGCAGGGCGCACGCTGCCCTTGTCTGCCGCTCCCTCGGCGCGGCAGGCCTGGGCGCTGCGGTACTGGCGGCCGTCCAGAAAATGCAGCCGGGCCAGCCGGCCCCACTGCAGGCTGCGGTACAGCTGCAGCCCGCCGCCGCCATGCTGGGCGCCCGCGCCGGTCAGCGCGCTGGCGCGCAGCGGCATGTTCTCGTAGAAGGCCTGCCAGGCAGCCATGCGCCGGGCCAGGAAGCGCCCGGCATCGCCCTGGCCCTGGTCGCCGGCGTAGTTGTTCTCCACCTCATGGTCGTCCCAGCCCACGGACCAGTTGCACATGGCGTGCGCTGCCTGCAGCAGCGGGTCGCTCTTGTGCAGGGCGTAGCGGTCCCGGTAGTCCTGCAGGCTTTGCGCGGCCCGCAGGTTGTGGGTGCGGGCCAGGCCCAGCGTCATGGCGGGCGTGGCGTACTCGTAGATGTAGTCGCCCAGGAAGAGCACCAGGTCCGGCGCGTCCTGCACTACCTGGCGCCAGGCCGCGTAGTAGCCGTGCTCCCAGCGCTGGCAGGAGGCATAGGCCAGGCGCAGCCGCTGGGGCATGCTGCCGGGCGCGGGCGCCGTGCGGCAGCGGCCCGTGCTGCTCACGGCCTGGCCCAGCATGAAGCGGTAGTGGTACCAGCGGTCAGGCGCCAGCCCTCCCACCTGCACATGCACGCCGTGGCCCCATTCGGGCTGGGCCATGGCCTCGCCGCTGCGCACGATCTGGCGGAACAGCGGGTCGTGCGCCAGCTCCCAGCGGATCTTGAGCGCAGGCATGGCTGTGGTGTCGGTCTCGCCCAGCTGTGCAAGCGGCGGCGTCAGCCGCGTCCACAGCAGCACGTTGTCGGGTTCGGGGTCGCCGCTGGCCACGCCCAGCGTGAAGGGGTTGTGCGCAGGCCGCTCGCCCAGGCGGGCCCAGGCGGGCAACTGGCCCAGCGCCGTGGCCAGGCCCGCTGCGACCAGAAACTGGCGCCGCGGTGCAGGGACGGGGGCGCTGAAGGGCAGGGGCATGGCGGTTCGGGGGCAGGTGGCGCAAGAAAGCGGGGAGATACGGAGCGTGGCCTCGGTGGATCAAAGGCCGGCGCCTGCATTTCCAACTGGCTGCCATTGTGCGCCTGATGCCGTGGCAATGCTGTGCTTGCCGCGCTCCTTGGCCTGCAGCATGGCGGTATCCGCGCGGCGCAGCACGTCCATGCCGTTTTCGTGGCTTTGCAGCTGGGCCACGCCCGCACTGAAGCTCAATGGCCGGGGGGCCGGCTGGCCTGGCGTCTGCGAAGAGGCTGGCAAAGGCGTCTGCTCCAGCAGCTGCAGCAGGCGCTGCAGCGCCTGGGCGCCCGCCGTCTCCGGTGTCTGGGGCAGCAGCAGCACGAAGGCCTGGCCCTCGTATCGGCCCACCACGTCCTCGGGACGCAGTCCCTGGCGTGCCAGCTGGGCCACATGGATGAGGGCGGCATCGCCCGTGGCATGCCCCAGCTCGGCATTGAGGGCCTGCATGCCGTCCATGTCGAGCAGGGCAACGCTCAGCGGCTGGCCATGGCGCTGGGCGCGCGCCACCTCGCGGTCCAGCGCCTCGCTCACACCCAGGCGGTTGAGCTGGCCGGTCAGCGGATCGTGGCGTGCACGGCGCGCGGCCTCGTCCAGTTCCTGCTGCAGGGCCTCTATGCGCGCCTCGCAGGCATCGACATGGCTGCGCAGCGATTGCAGCTCTTCCTGGGCCACGCGGCTGCCGGCGGCCATGGTGCGGGTGGCCTCCAGCACCTGTTGCAGCAGCGGGGCGGCATCCTCCAGGCGCTGGATGCCGTCCAGCTGGCGCGCGGCTTCCTCCATGCGGGCGCCCAGTGTTTCGTTGCTGCTCGTGATCTTTGCCAGATGCTGGACGAAGCCGCCCAGCATGTCCTTGAGCGCCTGCTGCGCGGCGGCCATGCCGTCCTGCAGCTGCATGCGCCGGTGGATCACGGTCTGCAGCTCGCGCCGCGCATCCACCAGGGGCGCGGGTGACAGCGGCGGCGTGATGGCCTGCTCGATGGCCGTGAGCTGCGGCACCAGCCAGCTGCCGTGCGTGGGGTCCTGGGCCAGATGCTGGATCAGGGTCTGCAGCAGCTCCTGCACCAACTGCAGGACCTGGAGCTGGTCGGCAATGGAGAACGACAGCTGGTAGTGCTGGTCATGCAGGCGCCGCGCCAGGGCCTTGGCGTCCACGGGCGGTGCCTGCAGCTGTTCCATGAGCTGCTGATGCAGTTGCCGGGTCTTGGCTTCCTGGGTGTTCAGCAGCGCAAAGAAGGCCTCGAAGCGCCGCGCCAGCTGCTGCGTCAGATCCTCGGGCAAAGCCTGCAGGGGCGGCGGCACGGGCAATTCCACGGGCCTGGTCTCATGGGTTGGCGGCTGCAGGGCCGCGTTGGCATAGGCGGTGATGACCTGCTGCAGGCCCTGCCAGTCGCTGCGCTCTATGGCGGCGCCCAACTGGTCGCGCAGGCGCTTCTGTCCGGGCGTCTGCGCAGGCAAAAGCGCATGGACGTGGCGCAACGGCCCCTGGGGAAAGCTGGCGGGGCCGGGTTCGCCGGCTGCCTGCTCATAGAGGCGGGTGTAGTTTTCCGGGGTGGGCGGCAGGCGGTTCAGCGCCAGTTGCCGCAGGGTTTCGCGTGCCAGTTCGGAGGCGGAGCGCTCGGCCATGGGTGGGCAGTTGTTTCAGAATGCAATGCCCTCCAGTGTGGCATGGCCGGCGCCCGGTTCACTGCTCGTTGACCATGACCAGCTTGCCCTGGACCTGGCGCGATCCCATGCGTGCGTAGGCCGCGTGCAGCTCAGCCATGGGCATGGTGCGGTCGATCACGGGCTTGATCTTTCCCTGGCCGTACCACTGGGCCAGCTCCTGCATCATGGCCGCGTTGGCCTTGGGCTCGCGCCGGGAGAACTCGCCCCAGAAGACACCCACCAGCGATGCGCCCTTGAGCAGCGGCAGGTTCAGCGGCAGGGCCGGGATGGGGCCTGCGGCAAAGCCCACGATCAGATAGCGGCCGCGCCAGGCAATGGAGCGGAAGGCGGGCTCGGCGAAGTCGCCGCCCACGGGGTCGTAGACCACGTCGGGGCCCTTGCCGTCGGTGGCCTCCTTGATGGCCGCGCGCAGGTCGCCCTGGCTGTAGTTGATGGTGGCATCGGCGCCCTGGGCCTTGCACAGCGCGCACTTTTCGTCGGTGGAGGCTGCCGCGATCACGCGTGCGCCTGCCGCCTTGGCGATCTGGATGGCGGCCGTGCCCACGCCGCCTGCCGCGCCCAGCACCAGCACGGTCTCGCCCTCGCGCAGCTGGCCACGGTCGATCAGCGCATGGTGCGAGGTGGCATAGGTCATGATGAAAGCCGCTGCATCGACGAAGCTGAATCCATCGGGCAGCGGCATGCACAGCGCGGCCGGTGCCAGCGTATGGGTGCCAAAGCCCCCGGTGCCCGACAGGCAGGCCACGCGCTGGCCCACGCTGAGGTGGCTCACGCCCTCCCCCACGGCCTGGACCACGCCCGCGTATTCCGAACCCGGCACGAACGGCAGCTCAGGCTTCATCTGGTACTTGTTCTGCACGATCAGCAGATCGGGAAAGTTCAGGCTGGCCGCCTTCACTTCGAGCAGTACCTGTCCAGGGCCCGGCGCGGGTGTGGGCAGCTGCGTCCACTGCAGTTGATCGACGCCCGTGGGCGTTGTGCAAAGCCAAGCGTGCATGGTGGTTGTCTCCTGTGATTGAATGCCTGGCCGATGATAGGAGTGTGGCGGGAATGCCTCCTGTCCCTCGGGCGACGAGACGCCCGCCTACAATCGCCCGCAATCCCTGCTGTATCCATGAAGATTCTCATTTGTAACGACGACGGCTACCAGGCGCCCGGCATCCAGGCCTTGTACGAGGCGCTGCGCACGGTGGCAGACGTCGAGGTGGTGGCGCCGGAGCACAACAACAGTGCCAAGTCCAACGCCCTGACGCTGAATGCACCGCTGTACGTGCACCAGGCCCACAACGGTTTCCGCTATGTCAACGGCACGCCGGCAGACTGCGTGCACATCGCCCTGACCGGCCTGCTGGGCTACCGGCCCGACCTGGTGGTCTCCGGCATCAACAACGGCGCCAACATGGGCGACGACACCATCTACTCGGGCACCGTCGGCGCGGCCATGGAGGGCTTTCTTTTCGGCATTCCCGCCATTGCCTTCTCCCAGGTGGACAAGGGCTGGTCCGAGATCGAGGCCGCCGCCGCCGCCGCACGCCAGCTGGTCATGGACATGCAGTCGCAGGAACTGATCGGCCTGTCGCCCTGGCTGCTCAACGTGAACATTCCCAACATGCCGCTGTCCGCGCTCAAGCCGCTCAAGCTGTGCCGGCTGGGCCGCCGCCATGCGGCCGAGCGCGTCATCACCCAGGAGAGCCCGCGCGGCGAAATGATGTATTGGATAGGCAGCGCAGGCGCGGCCATGGATGACTCGGAGGGCACGGACTTCCACGCCACGTCCCACGGCCACATGTCTGTCACGCCGCTGAAGGTGGACCTGACCGACCATGACAACCTGGGCTACTGGGCGCGGACGGCGGCCAGGCTGGCATCGGCCAGTCAGGCCGTGCTGCCTGCCCAGGGCGGGGCGGTGCAACCGTGAGCGAGCGCCGTCCCGGAGTTCCCTCGTGACGCGG
>NZ_JTKZ01000284.1:4111-14606 GCF_000799035.1 Delftia sp. ZNC0008 | reverse complement strand
CTCATTGCCGCCATCTCCGGGCCCAGCATGATGATTGCCTGGCTCAAGCTGCGCCAGCGCAGCCTGGGTCCCATCCTGGACGCCAGCGGCTGGGCCATCAACGGCCGCATGCGCATCAACCTGCCGCTGGGCCGCAGCCTGTCGCAGACCGCCAAGGTGCCGGTGGGCGCGCGGCGCACGGTGGGCGATCCCTATGCGGAAGGCAATGGCCTGCGCAACACCCTGGTGGCGCTGGCCGTGGTGGCCTTGCTGGCACTGATGGCCTGGCGCCTGCACTGGATCGATGGCCTGCTGCCCGCCGGCTGGCAGTATGGCGCGGCACCGGCCGCTGTGCCGGCTGCGCCAGAGTCCGCACCTGCGCCTGCGCCAGCAGCGGCACCGGCACCTGCAGCGGCAGCTCAGTAAGTCGATGCCAAGGGGCGGGCAAGCCACTTGCCCCGCCCCGGTCGGGAAACCTCAAGGCGCGACAATAGCGCCATGACCACCCCCACCCACGTACAACGCAGTGCCGTGCCCCTGAGCACGCACGACACCACCCGCATCGACGACCTGCGCATCAAGGCCGTGCGCCCCCTGATCACCCCGGCCCTGCTGCAGGAATGGCTGCCCGCGCCCGAAGCCGCGCAGCAACTGGTGGAAACCAGCCGCTCCGCCATCTCCGGCGTGCTGCAGGGCCGGGACGACCGGCTCATCGTCGTCGTCGGACCCTGCTCCATCCACGACCACGACCAGGCCATGGACTATGCGCGCCAGCTCAAGGCCCAGGCCGACGCCCTGGCCGGCGAGCTGCTCGTGGTCATGCGCGTCTACTTCGAGAAGCCCCGCACCACCGTGGGCTGGAAGGGATACATCAACGACCCGCACCTGGACGGCAGCTTCGCCATCAACGAAGGCCTGGAAATGGCCCGCGCCCTGCTGCTGGATGTGCTGGCCCTGGGCCTGCCCGTGGGCACGGAATTCCTGGACCTTCTGTCGCCGCAATTCATCAGCGACCTGGTCAGCTGGGGCGCCATCGGCGCGCGCACCACGGAAAGCCAGAGCCACCGCCAGCTGGCCAGTGGCCTGTCCTGCCCTGTGGGCTTCAAGAACGGCACGGACGGCGGCGTCAAGGTGGCCAGCGACGCCATCCAGGCGGCCAGCGCGCCCCACGCCTTCATGGGCATGACCAAGATGGGCCAGTCCGCCATCTTCGAGACCCGCGGCAATGGCGACTGCCACGTCATCCTGCGCGGCGGCAAGCAGCCCAACTACGGCGCCGAGCATGTGCAGGCCGCCTGCGCCCTGCTGGAAGGTGCGGGCCTGCGCCCGCAGGTCATGATCGATGTCTCCCACGCCAACAGCAGCAAGCAGCACCGCCGCCAGATCGACGTGGCGGCCGACGTGGCCCAGCAGATCGCCGGTGGCGATGCCCGCATCACGGGGCTGATGATCGAAAGCCACCTGCAGGAAGGGCGGCAGGACATCGTGGACGGCCAGCCGCTGGCGCATGGCGTGTCCGTGACCGATGCCTGCATCAGCCTGGAGCAGACCGTGCCTGTGCTGCAGCAGCTGGCTGCGGCGGTGAAGGCGCGGCGGGCGAAGCTGCGGGGGTGAGTTGACTGGCCGGGTCTGTTTTGGGCCCGCGTCAGGCAATGGGGCAGTCCTGTCCTTCGGCAGGACTGCAATGCTGCAACCGCTACAGCGCAGTGGCGTGCATACAGGTCGCCGATGTAAAGACAGGGTCGGCAGACTGCGAGATCTCATTCAGATGCTGGGGCAGAGCATGCCCGCATCACGCTTTTCAGACCAGTCCGATTGCGTCATGCATTTTCGCATTGAATGATTGATTTTTATATCGGCTCAAGAGATTTTCTATTGTTGCATCCAGTGTATCTCAAGGATTGCGCCGATATGTTTGTCCATATTCCGCAGTGACAGGGATGGCGGGCAATGAATAATGAATGGCAGCTTCAATGTAACCCAGGATCTTCATTTCAAAGAATTCGGGTCATATATCATGGGTTTTGATTCTGCGGAGGAGGGATAGGTATGAGGCCTGGTGATGCAAAGCGGGTATTTGACCTCGCAGTTGGGCGCTCCGCACCACCGCTTGCCTCCATGGTCACCATTTTTGCCATTAGTTTCCATAGCCCTACTCTTGTTGCCCAATTCAGCATCGCCCTTTCCTTTGCTTCACTTTTATTTGTATTGCCGGCGAGTATTGGCGCCATCTTCTTTTCGGAAATGGCTGCCAGCAAAGATAAGGAGCAATCGGATTCACTCATCAGTTTGCTATTCTGGTTGGTCCTCTTGTACACCGGGGTTTGTTTTATTCTGGTGTATTGGCTTCCTGTTATCTCGAAAACCCTGATATCCGGTTTGCCAGAGGAACTGTTGGATGGGGCCGTATCGCAGGCAAGATTGATAATTCTGTGTATTCCATTCTTCGGAATCATCAATGTATGTAGCTGCGTTCTTGAGTCAAGATCACATACTGCCATCGTTGCAAAATTCAGAATGTGGCAGGTTTTTTTCCATGCAGCCTGTGTGATTGTTGTGATGGTGCTGCTTGGGAGGAACGAGTGGATGAGTGATGACTCGGTCGCTCTTGCCTATCTGTTCAGTGACATCATTTTTTCCATTGCCGCATATGCTTTGATGCGGAAATACTGTCAATTCGGTTTTTCATTCAATTTTCGTGGATTGCCAGGCAGAAGAATATTTGCCGTTTTGATTCCTGGTTATGCCAATTCTTTCTTTGGAAAATATCTGCTTTATATATTGTCAATGTCTGTTGCAGGGCTGGGTGCAATGTATTCTGCAATTCAATCCCAAGCTTCTGCCATATTGCTGTTGGCAGAACTGCCTGCCATAGGAGTCTGTGCTCTTCTGGCGATGGAGATATCAAAAAATCGTGGAAGATGGGCAGTGCAATTTCAGTTCATCAAAGATTCTTCTTCATTGATGATTTATTGTGCCATTATTCCGGCTGTTGCATTGATTGTATTCATGCTGTTCTATGAAATATCGAAGGCCAATGGTTATCAAATTGTCGGGGAGGGGTTCCTTTCCTTGGTGTGCAAAGGAATTACGGATGTGGGGTTTTTCTATGCGGCAGCAATTTCTGGCGGGCTAGGCCTTTATTGGTCGTCAAGAATCATTTTTTGGGTTGTTTACGCATTGGTGTTTTTTGCCCCGATGTCATTGGGATTTCATGGCTCCAGTTATTCCATGATC
This sequence comes from Delftia sp. ZNC0008, assembly GCF_000799035.1. Lineage (NCBI taxonomy): Bacteria > Pseudomonadati > Pseudomonadota > Betaproteobacteria > Burkholderiales > Comamonadaceae > Delftia > Delftia sp. ZNC0008. The sequence continues at coordinate 11,390 of NZ_JTKZ01000284.1, read as the reverse complement.
AATTATGTTTTCTCATTTTCTTCTCTCCTGTCCTGTGCGCTGTTGGTCCTGCTTATCCGCAACAGGCGAGATTCCCTATCCGAAGAGAAGATTGGCTTGAAGCAGAGCCTGTAGCAGTGGTGGCCCTTGGCGAGGTGATCTGTCCTTCGGCAACCCCGCAACCGCCACGATGCAGGCGCTGACATACGGGGTGGGGAGGCGGGGGAACGTTCTCAGGCCCGCACGGGCCTGGGCTCCAGATTGCGCGCCGTGCCCAGCCAGGTCGCGCAATGCGTTTCATGACCATCCTCGGCCACCGCATACAGGTCGGCTGCGCAGATGCTGAGCACGCGGCCGGCATCCACCACGCGGCCGCGCGCCCGCAGGTGGGTGCCGCGTGCGGGGGCGAAGAGCTTCACGCTGCCGTCCACCGTGGCATTGGCCCAGCCGGCAGGCAGCAGTGAACCTGCGGCCGACACCGCCGCAAAGTCGCCCAGTGCAAAGACCGCCGTGGCCTGCAACTGGCCCGGCTGAAAGCACAGGGCATCGGCAATGGGCATCTCCAGCTCGGTGGCTCCGGGCTCGGCACGCACGAAGCGCAGGCCCAGGGTGCGCGCCATGGGCATGGCCAGCACGGCGTTCTGCAGCGCCTGGGTGGATGGGGTGGGGTGGGTGGTCGGCTCAGTCATGGCCTGTCTCCTTCGTGGTGGGTGAAGCGGCACGGCGCACGCGCGGCCAGGGCGCGGCGGGTTTGTCGGGTGCGTTGGATGGGGCCGGTGCCGTCTGCGCCAGATCCCGCTCGGCCTGGCGGGCGCGCAGCCACTGCACATGGTCCAGGGCCTGGGCGCGCTGGGCCTGCAGCGCAGCGATCTGTTCGTCTATCTCCTGCACGCGCTGCTGCACGGCATCGGCCAGGTCACCGGGGCCTATGCGCCCCGCACGCCAGGCGCGCAGGTTCTCCGCAATGCGCGGCAGCCCGAACCCCAGCGCGCGGGACATGGCGATGAACACCACCTCGCGCCGGGCCGAGCGCGGATAGTCGCGGTAGCCATTGGGCAGGCGCCGGGGCTTGAGCAGGCCCGCGCGCTCGTAGTGCCGCAGCGCGTGGATGGAGACGCCCGTGAGCCGGGCGAGTTCGGAGATCAGCATGTGCCAAGGCTAGCAAGGCTCGTGCTGGGCTAGGGTTGGGAAGGGGACAGGTTTTTTCTATCGCTGTCTCTTGCCAGTCGTCTTCAAGCCGGCTGCGCGGCAGGCCTCATCACGCGCGCCGTGAACCGGGCCATGAACTCGCGCGTGACAATGCGCCCGCCCAGGGCCGTCAGGTAGTTGGCGCAGCCGTGCACCACCGAGGCGCGGTTGTCGTCGAAGGCTTTCAGCCCCAGGCGAACCACGTCTTCGCTGGAAGCTTTTTTCCCGAAGGATGCGGCCTCGCCGGCGCGGGCGAAGAACGCCGTGTCGGTAGCGCCCGGGCACAACGCCAGCACGCGCACGCCGCGCGGCCGGTACTCGGCCCAGAGCGCTTCGCTGAACGAAAGGACGAAGGCCTTGGTCGCGGCGTAGACCGCCATGTACGGGACCGGCTGAAACGCTGCCGTGGAGGCGATGTTGATGACGCCGCCCTGGCGCTGCTCCAGTGCGGGGAGACACAGGTGCGTCAATTCCACCAGGGCGCCCACATTCAGATCGATGGCCTCCCGCTGCATGGCCAGCGCCAGTTCATCAAACCTGCCGTGGGTGCCGAAGCCGGCGTTGTTCACCAGCAGGTCCGGCAGCAGGCCCCTGGCGCTGACGGCCTCGAAGACCCGCCGGGCCGCCCCGGGTGCGGCCAGGTCCTCCACCAGGAATTCGGCGCCGGGCAATTCGCTGGCGAGCTTCTCGAGCCTGTCGCGGCTGCGCGCGATCAGCACGACTTTGGCGCCACGGCGGGCAAGCTCCCTGGCGAATACTTCACCGATGCCCATGGAGGCGCCGGTCACCAGGACGGTTTTCTGGGAGAAATCAAAAGGGGTTTTCATGCACTCGAGTATTGCGACGGGGGGCCCGCCTGGGAATGGGCAGCGCTGGTAAGCTGATTTGCATTCATGAAAAACCAACCGCCCACCACCTGGGATGACCTGCGCGTGCTCCTGGCGCTTCACCGCCACCAAAGCCTGCTGGCCGCAGGCGCTGCCCTCGGCCTGTCCACCTCCACCGTCGCGCGGCGCATCGAGGCGCTGGAGCAATCCCTGGGCCGCGCCCTGGTACACCGCAGCAGCGCAGGGACGACGGTCGAGCCCGATGCGATGGAACTGGTGGAGCTGGCCGAGCAATTCGAGCTGGGACTGGGCGGCATCAAGCGCGACGACCGGCCCGCTGAGAAGGCCCATGCGCTGACCGGCACCATCCGCGTCAGCATGGGCGAAGGCTTCGTGAAGCCGGTGACCGCCGTGCTCTCGCAGTTGAGAAGCGCGCACCCCGGGCTGCATATCGAAGTGGCCGTGGAGTCGCGCTTCACGGATGTCGGGCGGCGCGAAGTGGACGTCGCGCTCCGGGTCGGGCGCTCCAGCTCGGCCGTGGTGGTGGAGAAATGGGCGGGGCAACTGACGTTTGGCCTGTACGCCTCGCACGGCTATGTCGAGCAGCGCCTGCCGGGTCGCCGCCTGCGCGTGCAGGACTTCGCCAGCCACGATTTCGTGGGACAGGACCTGGCCACCGGCCGGCAGGACGCCTCCAACCTGTGGCTGGCCAGCCGGGGCGCCACCCGGTTCGTCTTTCGATCCGCCTCCGACCTGGCCCGCCAGGAGGCCACGGAGCAAGGCCAGGGCATCTGCCTGCTGCCCGACGCCATGGCCCATGCCGTGCCCGGCCTGGTGCGGCTGGAGGTGGATGCGCCACTGCCGTCCTGCCCGGTGTACCTGGCCTATCACCGCGACCGCCGCAACGTGCCGGGCGTGCGGGCAGTGATCGACGCGCTGGGCGCGGCGCTGGCCGAAGCGCTGCAGCCGCCCGCAGAAAAAGCCGAAGCGGCCAACCCTGCCGCGCAGTCATGACAGGCCCGGTCTTTCCAGACCGTTCAAGGCGGGGGCGCGGACGACGGACCCGGTGAGCAGCCAGGACCATCGTTGGCCGTCGATCCCAACAAAACAAGAATGGGCAGTGGCTGGCGCGAAACGACCCGTTGTGGTCGTTCGTGCCTCGGCGCCTGCAACCGCTCAATCCTTGAGCAAGCGCGCCTTCACCGTTCTCCCCTTGATCTTTCCGCTATTGAGCCGGGCAACCACGTCATGCGCAATCTTGCGGTCCACGGCCACATAGGTTGCGAACTCGTTGATGTCGATCTTGCCCACTTGCTCGCGGGTGTAGCCCAGGTCTGCGGTGAGCGCGCCCAGCACATCGCCCGGGCGGATCTTGTCCTTGCGGCTGGCATTGATGTGGATGGTGGCCTTGGATGGCAGGAGCCGGCCGCCGGGAGTCGGCGTGAGCTCGTCCAGCGGGTACCAGACGGATGGGCTGCCCTGCATCTGCTCGATGTTTCCGACCGCGCCCATTTCGTCCATCGTCGCAAGACTCAGGGCCAGGCCTTTCTGGCCGGCGCGGCCTGTGCGGCCGATGCGGTGCACGTGCACTTCAGGGTCGGGCGTGATGTCTACGTTGATGACGGCGCCCAGGTTGGTCACATCCAGCCCGCGAGCCGCCACATCGGTGGCGACCAGCACGGAGCAACTGCCGTTCACGAAGCGCACCAGCACCTGGTCACGGTCACGCTGCTCCAGATCGCCGTGCAGCTCCAGCGCGCTGTAGCCCTGGGCCTGCAGCAGCTCGGCAAGGGCCCGGCAGCGCGCCTTGGTATTGCAGAAGGCCAGCGTGCTCTCGGGCCGGAAATGCTCCAGCAGGCGAGCCACCGCAGGCAGCCGCTCTTCCTTGTCCACCTCGTACCAGCGCTGCTCGATCTGCTCGCCGCTGTGCTGCGCGGCGACCTTGACCGTGACCGGGTCACGCATGAATCGCGCGGCCAGCTTGGCGATGCCTTCAGGGTAGGTTGCGGAGAACAGCAAGGTCTGGCGCTGCGGGGGGCACTGCTTGGCGACCTTGGCGATGTCATCGACGAAACCCATGTCGAGCATGCGATCCGCTTCGTCAAGCACCAAGGTGTTCAGCGAATCAAGGTTCAGATTGCCCCGGTCCAGGTGATCGATCACACGGCCGGGCGTGCCCACGATCACGTGCGCGCCGTTCTCAAGGCTCGCGTTCTGGCCGCGCAGCGGAACGCCGCCGGACAGGGTCACCACCTTGACGTTGTCTTCCGCACGCGCCAGGCGGCGAATCTCGGTCGTCACCTGATCGGCCAGCTCGCGGGTGGGGCAGAGCACCAGGCCTTGCACCGAGAAATTGCGCGTATCCAGCTTGGCCAGCAGCGCCAGGGCAAAGGCTGCGGTCTTGCCGCTGCCGGTCTTCGCCTGGGCGATCACATCCTTGCCTTCAAGCGCAGGGGGCAGGCTGGCGAGCTGAATCGCCGTCATTTCAAGGTAGCCGAGCCGCTCAAGATTGGCGAGCGTCGCAGGCGAAAGCGCAAGTTTGTCGAAGGAATGGGGGGAAGCCGAGGGTGCAGTCATGGCGGCATTTTAGTTTTGGCGCTCTCAGGACCGGGGCGCGGCACGCTGGTCACTGAGAAAGAACAGGGGCTTGCTGGGCCATTGCCGGCATGTGCGAGAAGAAGGGAAGCTGGGTGTTGACGGCATGGATGGCAAGAGGTCTGCCGTGGGGCTAACAGATAGCAACCAGCCTGAAGCTGCCGGCCAGCAGTCGGCTGGCGACCCATTGCGGTCTTCGAAGCAAATTCAAAAGCGGTCGTCCAGAGCACCCCAGTTTCGAAGACCTGCGGCCGCATCGGCGTAACTCAATGCAAGCCTGAAGGCTCTTGCAAACGTTGGCTGGCGAGCGGTCGGCTGGCCTACTATCGGCCGCGCTTCTCCAAAATCGCGATGAGTTCTGCGTCGACCTCGTCCGGCACTTGGTTCTGTCGATGGCGAAGTCGTTCAACCACCGTGCCGGTCGGGGGATGGCTGTCCCACGCCTCGCGGCCCCAGTCGCCCCGCAGCAAGATGTCCCAGTAGATCTCGCCTTTCGTGCTATCCACCAGATCGCCTGCGTCATCGGGGGCTGCGCCGTAGCTCAGCAGCAGCGCCGCCAGCGGTAGGCAGATCGGGCGCATCTCGCTGCCGCGACCGCACAGCAGCAGCGCGACGGCACCGAGCAGCGAGCCGCGCCAGTACAGACGCTTGTAGCGGAAGTCAGCGTCAATGCCGCTGCCCGTCAATTTGTGCAAGCACAGGCGCACAGGCATGTTGGCGTCTAACCCCTGGGCAAGCAGCCCGGCCAAGAAATCCAAGATCAACTGACCATCGCGCGCCGGGACGAAGTGTCGGTCGCCGTTCAGTGGGACGTCGGCCATGAGCGCCCGCTCCTTGGCGTCGAAAATGCCAACTAACACCTCGCGCTGAAACGCATCGGGCTCCATCCAGAACGCGGCGCTGGCACCGTTGGTGAGCAACTCATTGGCCAGGGTCAGCGGCTGGCAACCCATCGTCGGGTGGCGCATGACGTTACGCAGCAGGGAGGTGGGGCGGTCATCCCACAGCGGGGTGTCCAGATTCACCCCCGCGGCGACCAGCTCGGCAACGGTTCCTGCGTCGCGCTCCTGCCAGTACAGGCGCTCCAGGCGGCGCTGATCGCTCATGGCCGGCGGCGCAACGGAGCGCGCGCCCAGTGTCTCCAGCACGGCCAGCACGTCCAGCCGGTCCTTAAAGAAACTCACACTGTTGAAGAGAAGGCTGCCCCTCACCTGCTCCGGGTGCAGGGCCCAGCGGATCTGCGCGTTGACGTCCACGCCCTCGCGAGAGGCCAGCAAGGCCAGCAGTTCGGGATGTTCGCAGAGCGCGCGCAGCACACACTCCGAGCGCCACAGCGCCACGGGGTCGGCCTGTGGCGCCTGCACGAGCGTGCGCAGCAGTGCCGTAGTGTTCTTGCCGCCGTAGCTCTGCACAACCTCTGCGACCTCGTCGACCCAGGCCAGGCAGGCGATTAGGTCGACGTTCGCGTCCAGCAGCGCCGACACCGCCTTGCCTAGCCGGGCCTTGGCCGCATGCACCAGAAGCGGCGTGCCATCGACCACGGCATTCTTCGGTGCGCCGGCCTTGATGGCCTTGGCGAAGGCAGCCTCCTTGCCGTCCAGCAACAGCTCCAGCAGCGCCTCCTCCTCAGTCAGCATCGGCGCCGGGAAGGCCTTGGCAGCAACCTTTTTGCCGCCTTGGTAATGCAGCGTTCGCGTTTCGCCGACCTGCCCGTACCAGATGCGCACTCGGATGTGCGTCGCGCCGGCGTCGTGCAGTGCCTGGATGTGCGCCTTCTCCAATTCGTCGCCGGATGAGCTTTCAATCACGAAGCGCAGCGTCTCGCCCCGCAGTGACGTACTGGTCACGAAGGGCTTCTCCCAGTCGTCGAAGCAAACTTGCAGCGGCGCGGGCCACTGGTCGGCGAACTGGCCGACTGCGGTCTGGAGGTGACCGTGCAGCGCGGAGAGCATAAGGGCATCAGCGCCGATGCAGGTAAAGGTCAGGATGTTGGAAGACATGAGGGGGGTGTAGAAAGGCGAGAAGGCGTCTGAGGAGCCATTGTGTCCAAGCTCGGTGCCCGTTAGCTTGACACTTTGTCCACACACCCATATCCAGCCTTTGCGACTTTCAATCGACGTTGCAAATTCGGCTTTAGATTTGACTATCGGATAAAAGCAATGCCCGCTCTTGGCCGTTTGCCGTCATCCGAGAAGAGCAGCTTCTCTTGGCGATATCGATACGCAGCCAGCAATCTCTTGCCGCCCCATCCTGCCGACATCCCGTCATAGCGGCTGCCCAGGCGTTCCCCCTGCCGCCCAGCCACCAACCCAGCACAGCTTTTTTCGCCTGCGCCCGACCACCGCGAGCAAGCTTGCTCCACGCCAGGATCACTTCGGCAAGATCATCGTCCTCGCAGTAAAGGTAGGCAGTCGGCACTCCGAAGGTTTGCGCATTCCGGTGAGACTTTTCCACGGGTGGCCGCCATCGTCGTATCCAAGCCGAAAACAACCATCCTGGCTTTGCCGTCCGTTCTACGAATTCCGTAGAGACGCCCCTCGCCGATTCAACGAGCATCGCAGGATGCCTCATCATCCCGATCCTTCAACGGCTGCTTCTGCCGCGCCTCGGCTCGACGACCTCGCCATCGACGCCGTTCTGCACATGGGCGCCGCGCTGGATGTGCTGGACCTGCACGCTCGCCACAAGGT
>NZ_JTKZ01000284.1:0-4101 GCF_000799035.1 Delftia sp. ZNC0008 | reverse complement strand
TGCGTGTGCCGCGATCTGCTGCGCATCTACTACGTGAAGGCCGATCAGGCGCAGTCGCTGGAGCCGCAGGACAAGGAATTGCTGGGCCTGCTGCACGACACGGCGGTGAACCTGGGCTATGCCATCGAGGTGGTGGACCATCTGAATGGGGATGAGGCCGACGACCCCATCCTCTATGCCGTGAGCTATCTGCTCAAGGCGGCCAAGCGGTTTGCGGATGAGGGTTTGTCTGCTGCGGTGTCTTGAAGCGCGCCACACCTAGCGCATGTTTGCCGAAACCCGAAAGAGCGCGGCGGGCTCGGTTTCATGGAGACACGACCAATGCCATGCTCCATTCACTGAATCCAGTTGCCACGCCTGGCATGGGTGCGTGTCCATCCGTCATCGATCTTGCCGCCGTTGATCTCGCAGGAAGCTGGCGTCTGCGTCGTGCCCTGCACTCTGGCTCCCGTGTGGTTTGTCATGGAAACGGGGGCGGCAATCACGAGGGTCACCACCCGGCGATCCTTGGTGGCGCTCATGTACGTGGCGCCCGGGGGCAGGCCGGCATTTTTCTGGTACCAGTCAAGACACATGCGCGCTTCTTCCTCCAGCATGGAGGAGGGCGATACAGCCTGTGGTGCGGGGGCTGACGCGGGCTTGGTGGCGGGCTCGGTCGGCATTGAATTCCGCAGAGGCTCGGGGGATGCAGGGGGCGGGTCCAGTTGCATGGGCTTGGCGGTGGTGCCTTGCGGGCAGGGGGCATCCTGGTACCAGGTTTTTCCGTCGGCAAGGCATTTCATGACGGCCTGGGCATCGGGGGCCAGGCCGGCTGCGGCCACCATCCACAGCAGACTTTTCAGCAGGGCGGTCATGTTTCGGGGTTGCTTGAGGGAAGTGCGCTTTGCATGTCTGCTGCCGCCAGTGGATGAATGGGCCATTGAGTCTCCAATGAAGTGAACTGGCTGCTGCGAGCCTTTGCCCCCCGGCGTTGCCAATGCGCTGCGGAGCTGGAAATGACGGGTTTCCTGACTCTTTTGCGGCCCCGTGCAGTGGTTATACGTCAGCCACTTCAACCGACCAATTCACCTGCCGAGCCAGACTTCCTTGAGCAGGCCTTGTCGGTGGCGTTTGCCATGGACCGCTTGCCTTTGAGATAAGTGATTGCTAAAGTGTTGCCATGCCCGAGAACGACATCTTCAAGGCCCTGGCCGACCCTACGCGCCGCTCCATCTTCGAGAAGCTGGCCGCTGGCAGCATGCATGCCAGCGCGCTGCGCGAGGGGATGGAGATCAGCCAGTCGGCCATGTCCCAGCATCTGGCCGTGCTGCGCAATGCGGGGCTGGTGAGCGAGCAGCGGCAGGGGCGCTTCATGCATTACGAGGTTGATCCCGAAGGGCTGGCGCAGATTGCGGGCTGGCTGGCGAAGTACCGCGCCTACTGGCCGCAGCGCGTGGATGCACTCAAGGGCCTGCTCAAGGACATGGACCAATGAACAAGATGAGCGATATGGACACCGACGATGCGGCCCGCGAGCTGGTGCAGGAGTACGCGCTGGACGCCCCGCCAGAGAAGGTCTGGCGCGCGCTGAGCATTCCCGAGCTGCGCGCGCAGTGGCTGCCGGGCACCGAGCATGCCGAGCCTTTGCAGCAGGTGCCGCAGCAGGAACTGCGCCTGCGGCTGCGCGAGGCGGAGCCGCCCTTTCTTGAAAGCACGGTGGACCTGCAGATCAGCCCCGGCGCCGATGGCGGCACGCTGCTGCGCATCGTCCATGTGCTGACCGATGCGCGGGTGCAGCCGGCCAGGGAAGCGGCCAACGACGGCGGCTTCCTGATGTACGCGACCTGAAACCCTGCCCGGGCAACGGGGCATGCGGCGCAGGGCCGCAGCCCTTTCTTTTTTCACCACCACACACAGGAGTTCGCCCATGCGCGAATCGATGATGCTCGTCCCCATGGTTGTCGAACAGTCGGCGCGCGGAGAGCGGTCCTTCGACATCTACTCGCGCCTGCTGCGCGACCGCGTGATCTTTCTCAACGGCGAGGTCAACGACGCGGTCTCTGCCCTGGTCTGCGCGCAACTGCTGTTCCTGGAGGCGGAGAACCCGGACAAGCCCATTCACCTCTACATCAACTCGCCCGGCGGGGTGATCACCAGCGGGCTGGCCATGTACGACACCATGCAGTTCATCCAATCCCCCGTGCACACGCTGTGCATGGGCACGGCGCGCTCCATGGGATCCTTCCTGCTCATGGCCGGCGAGCCCGGCCATCGCATGGCCCTGCCCAATGCCAGCCTGCACGTGCACCAGCCGCTGGGCGGCGTGCAGGGCCAGGCCTCCGACATCCGCATCCATGCCGAGGAAATGCTGCGCACCAAGGACCGCGTGACACGCCTGTACGCCCAGCACTGCGGCCGCAGCTACGAAGAGGTGGAACGCGACCTGGACCGCGACCGCTTCATGACCGCAGAAGAAGCCCGCGAATGGGGCCTGATAGACAAGGTTCTGGATCGGCGCATGGCAACCCCCTGAGCCGCAGCGCCAGCGAGCGGCTGCCTTTCTCCCCACTCCCGTATGTCAGCGCCTGCGGCGTGGCGGTTGCGGGGTTGCAAGCCTGCCGAAGGACAGGCTTGCTTCGTCATCTGACTCGCCGTGATGTTTGAACGTAGCGCGCAGCGCGAAGTGAGTTTCACGGCGAACCCCGCAACCGCCACGACGCAGGTTGCCCGCAGCGAAGCGGAGGGTCGCGGACATCCGGGTCGCCTTTTCTTGGCCTACGTTCTTTTGGCGAAGCAAAAGAAGGTAGGTCGGCCGCCGGGCCGAGACCCGGCCTCGAAAGAAAACCACCCGGCAGGGGCAAAGACGGAACCCTGGCCCACGCCAGAAGACTAACTGCGCCCCCGCATCACCCCCGCCAACAACGGCATCCCCGTCCTCCGAGTGAACTCCTCATAACTGATGGGCGCACTCATCCGCGTATCCGGGCTATTGGCCTGCCAGTGCGCCCAGGCACGCCCCGTGCTCGCGTCGTACACCAGCTTGAAGATATGGCTGGGCACATGGACCTTGCCCGGCCCGATGGTCAGGGGCTGGCCGTCGAACACCGGCCCGGTGAAGACGTAGACATCGCCCTTGGCGCGCTGGGCGTAGCGGCGCGTGTCCTGCTCGACCTTGCTCCAGACGCCGCCGTTGTGGGTCTGGTCCTGGGGAACCATGTTGGCCAGGCTGAAGCTCTGGGCCATGGCCTCGGGCGAGTACATGTCGCCGGCCGGCGCCATGTGGCCGCGCGAGTAGCCGGAGCGGCGGTAGTCGTCCAGTTCGGCACGCTCGGCGCGGGGCAGGCGGGCATCGGCATAGAACTTGTCGCTGCGCTTGAGGCCCTGGCCCTGCTCCAGCAACTGGCGGTTCAGGCGCTCCACCACGAAGACGGGCGTCTTGGTCTGTCCGCTGTGCAGCACGGCGAAGGCGCTGAAGCACAGCTCGCGCTGAAGGGGCTGGACCTGCAGGGCAGGGGGCTCGCCACCGGGGAAGAAATCGCGGCAGTGCGAAAAGCCCGTGGCCAGGCTGCCGGCAGGCGGGCTGCCACCACCGGAGGCCGTGCCCGAACCTGTCTCCGGCTGCTTGCGCAGGTGCTCCAGCCCGGGGATGGGCAGGGTGGACAGCAGGGGAGGCTCGGGCAGTTTGGGATGCCAGTTCGGGTCCAGGCTGCAGCTGGCGATCTGGAAGGTGCCCGCTGCCGCCACTACGGCGGCGATCACGGAGCGCCACAGTCCGCTGCGGCCGCTGCGGCCGGAGGCTTTCTTCTTGGAGGCGGGGGAGGAACTGCGCTTGCGCGCGGAAGGCTTCTTGTTCTTGACTGTCATTCGGGGGCGGCAGGCGCTGGCCGCAGGGAGGCAAGTCCGCAATGGTGCGGGTTCTGGTTCGGGTCCTAGGAATTCTCCTATGTTTCCAGGTCCCCAAATGTGTCCAGGTGCTCCGAAAGCGAGCCGTGCGCTGCCGGTCCTCAGGCCTTGGGCTGGAGACGGGCCGCCCGGTGTTCGGACGGTGCGCCGAACCAGCACAGCGCCAGGGCCAGCACCGCGATGCCGCCCAGCGAAAGAAAGGCCGCATCAAAGCCGAAG
>NZ_JTKZ01000967.1:0-1827 GCF_000799035.1 Delftia sp. ZNC0008 | reverse complement strand
CTGGGCGGCCTCGGGCGTGAAGCGGTCCTGCAGCAGCCATTGCACGAGCTGGTCGCGCTCTATCAGTGCAAAGGCCTGCACCTCGCCATCCTGGTTGCTGGGCTCCAGCGCAGCCGGCACGGTGGCGCTGAACCAGTCGATGCGTTCGCGCATGAAGCCACGGCCCTCGGCCTCGTCGCTGGGGCGCTCGAACAGTACGTGGCCGCCATGGCGCAGGCCCTGCAGCTCGCCCACGCGCAGGCCGGCCTCTTCCCAGGTTTCACGCTGCACGGCTTGTTCCAGGGTATCGTGCGCGGCCACCATGCCGCCCATCAGCGTGTCCCACATGCCGGGGTTGGTGGGCTTGCTGTCGGCGCGCTGCTGCACCCAGATGCGGCCGTCGGCCGTCTCGCCCACCAGGTGCACGGCCAGGGTGGCAATGCCCAGCGGACGCACGGCGCCACGCTCCACGGTGCCAATGCGCTGACCCTGCACGTTGCACACGGCCAGTTGCTCATTGCGCCAGGGGCCGCTGTGGCCGCAGGCTCGCAGCACGCGTGCCAGGGCGTTGAGCAGGGCCGTGGCATCACCTTCGCCCTGCAGGTGCCAGTGGCCGGCCTGCTGCCGCAGCGCCACGCCATGGGCCTGCATCACCCCGTCCGGCAACTGCGCAGCCAGCCCATCTTCCAGCGAACCGATTTCCTCTGCCGCCACCTGAAGCGGCCGGCGCGGCTGCAGCGCAGGCTGGCGGGTTGCGGCACGCACCCGGTTCAGCCATGCCTGCACGCCTGGGTCGGCTGGGCTCTTTTCCCCGTTCATGGCAGCAAGATGGTGGAGCCCGTGGTCCTGCGTGCCTCCAGGTCCAGATGGGCCTGGCGCACCTCGGCCAGCGGATAGCGCTGGTCGATGTGGATCTTCACGGCACCGCTTTCCACCACGGCGAACAAATCGTCGGCCATGGCCTGGGTGGCCTCGCGACTGGTGATGTGGGAGAACAGGGTCTGGCGCGTCACATACAGCGACTTGGCCGCCAGCACGGCAGGAGCGAAAGGCGCCACGGGACCGGATGCGTTGCCGAAGCTGACCATCAGCCCAAAGCGCCGCAGGCAGGCCAGCGAGCCTTCCCAGGTGTCCTTGCCCACGCTGTCGTAGACCACCTTCACGCCCTGGCCGCCCGTGATTTCCTGCACGCGTTCGGCGAAGTTCTCGCTGCGGTAGTTGATGGCATGGGCCGCGCCGTTGGCCAGGGCCAGCGCGCACTTCTCGTCCGAGCCTGCCGTGGCGATGAGCTGCAGGCCCATGGCCCTGGCCCATTGGCAGGCAATCAGGCCCACGCCACCGGCCGCCGCATGGAACAGCACGGCATCACCCGGTGCCAGGCCCTCCACCGGAATGCATTTCTTGAGCAGGTACTGGGCCGTCAGGCCCTTGAGCATCATGGCGGCAGCCGTCTCGAACGCGATGGCGTCGGGCAGGCGGCACACGCACATGGCGGGCATGACACGCACTTCGCTGTAGCTGCCCGGCGGATTGCTGGCATAGGCCACGCGGTCGCCCACGCCCAGGTGCTGCACGCCCTCTCCCACGGCCTCGACCACGCCTGCGCCCTCCATGCCCAGGTTCAAGGGCATGGGCAGCGAGTACAGGCCCGAACGCTGGTAGACATCGATGAAGTTCAGGCCCACCGCATGGTGGCGTATGCGCACCTGGCCCGGCCCGGGCTCGCCCACGGCGACCTGCACCAGCTCCAGGACTTCGGGGCCGCCGTTGTGGCGGATCTGCACTGCAATACCCATGGGATGCACTCCTGCAAAAAACCAACAAGAGCGGCATCGTGCCATGACGCGG
>NZ_JTKZ01000026.1:0-368 GCF_000799035.1 Delftia sp. ZNC0008 | reverse complement strand
CCAGCAGGCCGCCATGCCCTACATGGTTGCGCTCATGGACACGCCCTACAAGCGCGAGATCATCGAGGCCCTGCGCGCGGCCGGCTCCCAGGAGAGCCCGGAGCAGGTCGAGAAGCGGATTCAGCAGGAGGTGCAGGCCGCACTGTCCAAGGCCGGGCACGACCTCAAGGCACGCGAGTTGGAGATGAAGGAGCGCCTCACGGATGCTCAGATCAAGAAGGTGATGGCCGACGCCGTACAGGTGGGCGTGCAGGCCGCCTTTTCGGCGATGCAGGGCGGGGCACAGGTCGCCATGAATCCTGCCATCGCACCCATTGCCGACGCCATCATGCAGGGCGCGGGCTACCAGAAGCCCAATCCGGACGCGG
>NZ_JTKZ01000685.1:0-2387 GCF_000799035.1 Delftia sp. ZNC0008 | reverse complement strand
CCGCGTCTGGCCAGGCCGCAGCACGTAGTAGGTGAAATAGGAGGCCACCACGGGCGCGGCGCAGACCGCGAACACGGCCAGCATCTTCCAGCGGCCGCTGCGCGTGCGTTGCGCGCCGGCAAGGCCCGGCTGCAAGGGTGGCAGGCCATGGACAGTCATCTCCAGGGGAGTCTCAGGAGCGGGCATGGCGCGGGCGGACAAAGCGTCGGACGATTTGGAACCAGACATACAAAAGCGTGATCAGGGCCGCAAGTCCAAACCATTGGAACGCATAGCCATGGTGTTTCTCGACACCGGCCGTCACAACGGGCCAGTCGCGCCGCAGGCCTTCGCTGGCTTCGCCGGTCTGCAGCAGGCTCCATTCGCGCAGCGGCAGCCCGGAGGCCACGGCCCATTCGGCAATGTCCACATTCTGTCGGATGCGCGACTTTTGCCCATCAGGGTCTGCCCCTGCACGGCCGAATTCGTAGAGCCGGGACGGCGTGGCCTCCATGCGCCCCTGGACGGTCACCAGCCCTTCGGGCGTCTGCACCTCGGGCAGGGCCGTGCGGTCCAGGAAGTTGCGCGGCACCCAGCCGCGCTGCACGGCGATCACCACGTCCTCATGCGGCGAAGCCAGCCGCAGCGGCGTGAGCACGAAGAAGCCCGGCTGGCCCTGCATCTGGCGGTTGTCCAGGTACAGCGTCTGCCCCGCAATCCAGTGGCCCTGCAATTGCACGGGACGGTGCAGCCAGGGCGCGGCTTCGGGGTTCGGCACCGCATCGGGCTGCACGGCTGCCAGCTGGGCGTTGCTCCACGGCGGCAGGCCCTGCTGGCGCTGCACGGCGTCGAACAGTTCCTGCTTGTAGGCCGCGCGCTGCAGCTGCCAGCGGCCCAGGGACAGCGTGACGGCCACGCCGATCAGCGCGGCCAAGGTGATCAGTACAAACCGCCAGCGCTCTGGCATCCTGGAAACACGCACCGGATAATCCACCCATGAAATTCGTGATCGTTCTCGCCCTGCTGGCCATTGTCGCCAGCCTGGGCAGCGCCCTGTTCTTCATGATGCGCCGCAATCCCGAAGACCAGCAGGGTGCGGGCGACGACAAACGCCGCAGCCGCGCCATGTTCCGTGCACTGGCGCTGCGCGTGGGCCTGTCCATCGCGCTGTTCCTGTGCGTGCTGCTGGCGGCCAAGCTGGGCTACATCCATCCCACCGGCTGGACCGCCGGGCAATAGACAAGCCCCCCTGCCCCCACAAACAAAAAGAAGCGCCCTGGCGCTTCTTTTTGCATGGGGCCGGATACAGACTACATCCAGTAGACCAGCACGTAGAGGAACAGCCACACCACGTCCACGAAGTGCCAGTACCATGCCGCGCCCTCGAAGCCGAAATGCCGCTCGGCCGTGAAGTGCCCGGCATGCAGGCGCATGGTGATGAAGAACAGCATCAGCATGCCCACGAAGACGTGGAAGCCGTGGAATCCAGTGAGCAGGAAGAAGGTCGAGCCGAACACGCCCGAGGACAGCTTGAGGTTCAGATCCGTGTACAGGTGGTAGTACTCGTAGCCCTGCACGCACAGGAAGACGAAGCCCAGGATCACCGTCATCCACATGAAGGCGATGGTGCGGGCGCGGTGGCCGGCCTGCAGCGCATGGTGGGCAATGGTCAGCGTCACGCCCGAAGTCAGCAGCAGCGCCGTGTTGATGGTGGGCAGCCAGAACGGGCCCACGGTCTGGAAGGGCTCGACACTGTTGGCCGGCGAGGCCGTGGCACCCGCTGCCATGCTGGGCCAGACGGCCTTGAAGTCGGGCCACAGCAAGGCGTTGTCCAGGCTGCCCAGCGCGGGCACCGAGTGCGAGCGCGCCCACCACAGGGCGGTGAAGAAGGCGCCGAAGAACATCACCTCGGAGAAGATGAACCAGCTCATGCTCCAGCGGAAGGACAGGTCGATCTTGCGACCGTACTTGCCCGACTCGCTTTCATGCGCGGCCTCCCGGAACCAGAAAAAGAGCACGGCCAGCCACCAGACCAGGCCCAGGCCCAGGCTGTACATGCCCCATTCATGGCCGTTGATCCAGTTGCCCGCGCCCAGGATCACGAAGAACAGCCCCGCCGCCGCCATGACGGGATGGCTGGACTCTGCCGGCACGTAGTAGTAAGGCGTTTTGCCGTGGGTGGTTGCACTCATTGCTCAGCTCCTGACATTCTTGGTTCTGTGTTTCCCGTCGATCACTCTCTGTCCCCGATGGCCGCGCCGCTCAGACCACGAGCTTGACCAGCGCGATCAATCCCAGCACCAGCAGGAAGATGGCCGCCAGCCCCACTGCAATCACATGCAGCGGCGTGATGCGCTCCCCGTCCTGCTGGTACTCGCTTGCCCTGCGCACGCCGAACAGGGACGCGG
>NZ_JTKZ01000826.1:0-3627 GCF_000799035.1 Delftia sp. ZNC0008 | reverse complement strand
CCGCGTAGCAGCTGGATGCGCTACCGCACGGCCTGGGACCTGGCCCACCAGCAGCAGGCCGAGGTGCTGCCGCTGCGCCGCTTCATCCAGGACGAAACCATGCTTCGCTACAACGGCATGTTCGTCAGCGTCTGGCAATTGCTGGCCGAGGCCCGCAGCAGCGCCCAGGCCGTGGCCACCGCCACCGATGCGCAGCGCGACTTCTGGCTGGCAGAGACCGACCTGCAGCTGGCACTGACCGGCACGTCGCCGGGAGCCATCCAGGCTGCCGCCAGCGCTGCCGCGCCCACTCCCACCAACGAAGCGAGCCACTGACATGAACCGCCGCAATTTCTTCACCGGCGCCGCCGTGGCCGCCGTCTCCAGTGCCGCCGTCAGCCGCGCGGCCCTGGCCGCCCTGCCCGAGGCAGCGACCCAGTCCTCGGCCGAAACCGCCGCCCCGCTGGCCCCGCCCAACGGCCGCCCCTACCGCCCCGTGGTCACGCTCAACGGCTGGACCACCCCCTGGCGCATGAACGCAGGCGTCAAGGAATTCCACCTGGTGGCCGAGCCCGTGGTGCGCGAGGTGGCGCCGGGCTTCTTCGTCAACATGTGGGGCTACAACGGCCAGAGCCCCGGCCCCACCATCGAGGTGGTGGAAGGCGACCAGGTCCGCATCTTCGTGACCAACCGCCTGCCCGAGCACACCACCGTGCACTGGCACGGCCAGCGCCTGCCCAACGGCATGGACGGCGTGGGCGGCCTGACCCAGCCGCACATCCCGCCCGGCAAGACCTTCGTCTACGAGTTCACGGCGCGCCGCCCCGGCACCTTCATGTACCACCCGCATGCCGACGAGATGGTGCAGATGGCCATGGGCATGATGGGGCTGTGGATCACGCACCCGAAGGCCGCGCACCCGCAGATTGCCGAGGTCCAGCGCGACTACGCCTTCCTGCTGTCGGCCTACGACGTGGAGCCCGGCTCCATGACGCCGCGCGTGGCCGAGATGACGGACTTCAACATCTGGACCTTCAACAGCCGGGTGTTCCCCGCCATCAGCCCCGTCGTCGCCAGGCGCGGCGACCGGGTGCGCCTGCGCGTGGGCAACCTGACCATGACCAACCACCCCATCCACCTGCACGGCCACGAATTCGAGGTCACGGGCACGGACGGCGGCCCCGTGCCCCGGTCCGCGCGCTGGCCCGAGGTGACCACCGACGTGGCCGTGGGCCAGATGCGCCAAGTGGAGTTCATCGCCGACGAGCTGGGCGACTGGGCCCTGCACTGCCACAAGAGCCACCACACCATGGGCGCCATGGGCCACGACACGCCGACCATGATCGGCGTGGACCACCGGGGCCTGGTCGGCAAGATCCAGAAGATCGTGCCCGACTACATGGTCATGGGCGAGCGCGGCATGGGCGACATGGCCGCCATGGAAATGCCGCTGCCCGACAACACCTTCCCGATGATGACGGGCACGGGCCCCTTCGGCCCCCTCGAGATGGGCGGCATGTTCACCACCCTCAAGGTGCGCGAGCAGCTGGGCGCCAACGACTACGGCGACCCGGGCTGGTTCAATCACCCCAAGGGCCGCGTGGCCTATGAATGGAAGGGGCCGGCGGCCGAGGCCTCCGCGCCGCGCCAGACCACGCCCGGCCAGTCCCCCGGCGCACCCAGCGTGCGCAAGCCCGGTGCGGGCCATGAGCACCACTGATGCCATCCAAGGAGCACCTCATGAACACCTTTGCCCTCCTCCTCGCCACCGCACTGCTCGCCGGCCCCGCTGCCGTCTTCGCCCATGGCAGCGAAACCCACGATGACGCTCCCAAGGCCGCCGCGGTCAAGGAGCAAAAGCCCTGGGGCATTGCCGGCGATGCCTCGGCCGCCCGGCGCACCATCACCCTGGACATGAGCGACAACATGCGCTTCACGCCAGAGCGCATCAGCGTCAAGCGCGGCGAGACGGTGCGCCTGCGCGTGGCCAACAAGGGCCAGGTCATGCACGAGATCGTGCTGGGCACACCGGCCTCGCTGGACGAGCACGCGCAGATGATGCTCAAGTTTCCCACCATGGAGCACGGCGAGCCCTACATGGCCCATGTCTCGCCCGGCAAATCCGGCGACCTGGTCTGGAATTTCAACCGCGAAGGCAGCTTCGACTTTGCCTGCCTCATCCCCGGCCACTACCAGGCCGGCATGCGCGGAACCATCACGGTGACGCAATGAGCGCGCCACTTCTTCCCCCTTCAGGAGCACCCCATGAAACATGAACGCATGGCATCCGCCCACCCGCGCCGCAGTGCGCTGCGCCGCATGGCCCTGGCCTGCACGGCATTCGCCGCCCCTTCGCTGTGGGCGGCTGCACCCACGGTGCCCAAAGAAGCACCCAGCACCCGCATCCCCGTCGAGGTCTGGAAGGACCCCAACTGCGGCTGCTGCCAGGACTGGGTGGTGCACATGGAGCACAACGGCTTTGCCGTCACCGTGCACGACACCGGCAACAACGCCGTGCGCGCCAGGCTAGGCATTCCGGCGCGCCTGGGCTCCTGCCACACGGCCCTGGTCGAAGGCTATGCGCTCGAAGGCCATGTGCCTGCGGCAGACGTGCACAAGCTGCTCAAGCAAAAGCCCAAGGCGGTGGGCATTGCCGTGCCCGGCATGCCCGTGGGCAGCCCTGGCATGGACGGCCCCGAGTACGGCGGCCGCAAGGACCCCTACGAGGTGCTGCTGATCACCAAGAACCTCATGAACAGCGACGTTTCCACCCGCACCTTCACCAGCTACCGCTGAACCCCGGAGCACACCATGCACAACACAGCCCTCCTTGTTTCCCGTACGTCCCGTACCGCCCTTGCCGTGCGCCTGGCCCTTGCCGCCGCGCTGATCCCGGCCTGGGCCGGTGCCCAGGCCACGGCCCACGACCATGCGGCGCATGGCGCGCAATCTGCCGAAACCGAACCTGCCGCCGCCAGCCAGGACCTCAGCGAAGGCGAGGTCACGCGCTGGGATGCACGCACCAGCAAGGTCACGCTGCGCCACGGCGAACTCAAGAACCTGGGCATGCCGCCCATGACCATGGTCTTCCAGCTGCGCGTGGCTGCACCCGAGCCCGCCCTCAAGGCGGGCGACAAGGTGCGCTTTCGCGCCGAGCAGGACCAGGGCGCCTTCGTGGTCACGCAGCTGGAAGTGCTGCGCTGAAGACCGGGTGCAGGGCTGTTGTTTCGGCTAAGGTGAAGGCCTGTCCATCACAGAGCAGAGCAGCGCATGCCAAGCACCGACTCAGACCCCGGCTCCATCACCCGCGTACAGGGCATCGAGGTAGGCCACCACACCGATGCCCGCCGCCCCACGGGCTGCACCGTCGTGCTGGCGCGCGGCGGTGCCGTGGGAGGCTGCGATGTGCGTGGCGCCGCCCCCGGCACCCGCGAGACCGACCTGCTGCATCCCTCCAACCTGGTGCAGCAGGTGCATGCCGTCATGCTCTCGGGCGGCAGCGCATGGGGGCTGGACGCGGCCAGCGGCGCCATGCGCTGGCTCGATGAGCAGGGAATAGGGCTGGATGTGGGCGTGGGCCGCGTGCCCATCGTGCCGGCCGCCGTGCTGTTCGACCTGGCGGTGGGCGACAGCCGCATCCGCACGCGG
>NZ_JTKZ01000593.1:0-2442 GCF_000799035.1 Delftia sp. ZNC0008 | reverse complement strand
CCGCGTCAGTACATGCCGGTGCAGGTGAACACCACATAGGCCACCAGGGCCCAGGTGCCCGCCACCGAGTGCAGGCCCCAGAGAAAGGAGCGGCCCTTGAGCGCCGGGTCGAAGGTCAGCCAGGTGCGCCATGACAGCGGCCGGCGCGGCCAGCGCAGGTACAGGCCCGACAGCGACAGCATCAGCAACAGGCCGGCCAGCGTGCCCGTGATGGGCTTGCCGTCATCGCGCGACAGCAGCAGCCAGCGGTGCAGGCGCTCCACCCATTCGAAGAACTCCGTGCCGTGCTGCTCAGGCAGCTGCGCGCCCGTGTAGGGATCGACAAAGACCGTCTGGCCCCGGCGCTGGCCGGCCGGCGGCTTGAAGGCCACCTGGGCCGAGCGGCCGGGCTCGGCAAAGATGGTGATGCGCTGGACCACGCGCTGCTCGCCGGCCTCGCGCAGCGCCTGCGCAATCTGCGGCGGCCCCAGCGGCGCGGCATCGCGCGCGGGCACGGAGGCAGTGCCGGGATTCATCCATCCCAGGATTTCCTCATGGAACGAGAACACCGCGCCCGACAGCCCGATGACGATGAGCACCGTGCCGGCCGTAATGCCGACGAACCAGTGCAACTGGAACCAGATTTTCTTGAAAGTCATGGGGAGCAGGCGGCGGCGTTCAGCGGTCCATCACGGTGCGCAACGGAACATCAGGACAGAACGGTGCATGGAAGGCAGGCGTGCAGGAATGAAGGGGCCAGGCGCCTGTGCGTCGGCCGGGACCCAGGGATGCAAGGCACCCATCAGCGCGAAATTCTAAATTGTTCTCATTTACGGCGTGTTGCACGCGCGATAGGCCCACAAGGCGGCCTGGGGTTTCGTGCAGGCTTGAGCCGCCGGGATGCAGCGCCTCTACCCAATGGAAATCGCCTGCCGAAACAGGTTCGGCAGGCGATGGTTCAGCGCCTCTTCAACCGTGTGTCAACCGCGTCTGCGGCGCAGATTCCACAGGCCTGCGGCCAGCATCAGCAGCATGGCCATGGCGAGCATGCGCGGTTCGAGCGCAGGGATCGGCCGGGCACCCGGCGCCGCACCCACACGCGCCGGACCGCTGGGATCCACGATCACGCCATTGGCTGCGCGATCGTCATCACCCTGGCCGCCATCGGTGACCACCACCGAGGTCGTATTGCCCGACACCACCGCACCCGCAGGCTGATACCAGGAGTCCGCCGCCCCTGCGGACGCTGGACCGAACTTCCAGTACGCCATGCCGGTCACCGGCCCCGGCCAGGTGACGCTGACCGTGATCGAGCTGCTGGCCGTACAGCCCCGGGCCACGAAGTGCACATTGCCGTACGGGAAGCTCAACTGGCCCGGCGCACCCGGCGCAGCCGCGACGAAGGACGACTGCGACACATCGAACCCGCAGCCCGCGCCACCACCGCTCAAGGTCGCCGTGGCATTGCCTGCCCCGGTGGCTGTCGGACCCGTGAAGGTCTTTCCGAGCACGTTGAGCGAAGTCGTTGTGGCAGGTCCGGTATTGCCATTGCCGGGGTTGGTCTGGGTCGCGCTGATCGTGTGCAGACCCGGCGTCGGCAAGCCGCCGCCTGGCGTGCAGCTCCACGTCTGATCGGCCGCGACGATTGCCGTACACAGTGTCGTCGAGCCATCCTTCACCGTGATCGTGTAGCCCGGCGTGCCGGTGCCGGATATCTGCGGATAGCCTCCCACCGTGGTCGGCGAAACCGTCAACGTCGGAGCCACCGGCACCTGCGTGCTGGGAGTGACCGGCGTTGCTGGTGTCGATGCACAGTTCACCGTGCAACCGGCCGTCGGATTGACAGGGCTGATGCCGCCCGCCGGATCGTAGGAGGCCGTGTTGGTGCTCGAACCCACCGCCGTCGGCACAGCCGGCAGATTGAAGCTGCTGTTGCTGCCAGCCGCCACCGGCGTGGTGAAGCTCACCGTGCAAGACAGGATCGCCGTGCCATTGCCCACGAACGGGAAGGTGTTGGGCGTGCAGGTCGCACTGGCCACGTTCGCACCGGTCGGCACGCCTGTGATGCTGATACCCGCAGGCACCAGGTCCTTGATGGTCACGCTGGTGGCGGGGCCGAAGGCACTGGCAGCGTTGGACACGGAGAACGCGTAGTTGAACGCAGTCCCCACAGCCAAGCTACCGGGGTTGGCTTTGGTGACCGTCAGCGCAGGCGTACCAGGCGTGACCGGTGTGGTGGGTGTCGACGCGCAGTCTGTTGTGCACCCTGCCGTCGGATTGACAGGGCTGATGCCACCCGACGGATCGTAGGAAGCCGTGTTCGTGCTCGAACCCACAGCCGTCGGAACAGCCGGCAGATTGAAGCTGCTGTTGCTGCCAGCCGCCACCGGCGTGGTTAAGCTCACCGTGCAAGACAGGATCGCCGTGCCATTGCCCACGAAGGGGAAGGTATTGGGCGTGCAG
>NZ_JTKZ01000456.1:0-11776 GCF_000799035.1 Delftia sp. ZNC0008 | reverse complement strand
GGCAGGCCGCCTGGGCGCCGGCCTACGACGCCTTCCGTGAGCAGATCACCATCGCCGAACGCTTTGGCGGCGAATGGCCCTGGCTGGACGGCTATGGCGCCACCGCGCCCGCCGAATTCTTCGCCGTGGCCTGCGAAGCCTTCTTCGTGGACCGCGCCCGCTTTGCCCTGGAATTCCCCACGCTGGAGCCGCTGCTGGCTGCGCTCTTCAAGCCGGCCACCCGTCACCCCTGATCGGAGCAAACCTCCTTCAGCGCCTGGGCGAACAGGCGCTGCTCCTCGTACTGCCCGCCCGCCTTGCGCTCGAACAGGGTGATGGGTGGCAGGGTCCAGCCAAAACGGTGGCGCACGATGCCCACGCCCGCAATGCGCACCAGTTCCTCGGCAATGTCGGCCGGCACGATGGACACGGCACGCTCATTGGCCGCCACCAGCTCGCCGATCACCTTGGCCGAGAGCGTTTCCACAAACGGCGGCGGCGGCTCCACGCCTGCGCGCAGAAAAAAGTCGGTGATCTGCTCGCGCATGGGCGTGCGGCGCTGGCCCAGCACCCAGTCAAGCCCCGTGAGTTCGGCCCACTGCAGAGGCCGGCGCCCCAGCCGCGTGGCCAGGCTGCGGTGGGCGATCAGGCGAGGCTCCTGCTCATAAAGCACGCTGTGCCGTATGCCGCTCATGTCCAGCACGGCCGAGGCGCGGCCAATCACGCAGTCCAGCTCATGTGCGCGCAACTTTTGCAGCAGGCGGTCGCTGGTGTCCTCATGCAGCGTGACCGTGATGCGCCGGCCTTGCGGCCGCGTCCTGCCGATGGCATCGGCCAGCATGCGCGCAGGCAGGAAGGGGATGACACCCACCTGCAGGTGCGCCGCACGCTGCTGCCCCACGGCCTCGATGTCGTGGGCCCAATGGTCCAGGTCGGCCAGCATGCCCCGGGCGCGCGCCAGCACCAGCGCGCCCAGCTCCGTAGGCTCCATGCCGCGCGCAGAACGCAGGAACAGCGGCGCGCCGAACAATGACTCCAGCTCGGCCAGGGCCTGGGTCACGGCGGGCTGGCTGGTGGCCATGCGCTCGGCCACGCGGGTCAGCGTGCCCAGCTCGCTGATGGAGCGCAGCAGCAGCAAATGCTTCATCTTCAGGCGCGTGGCCATGCGGTGGGCCAGTTGGGCAGCGGTCGATGCAGTGGGGTGTTGCGGCATGGCTTCAGGCGTGGCGCGTCATAAGCAAAACCATATTGAACAATAAAAACAAACGAATTTCTGCTTATGCATGCGTTCCAGAATTCCGGCGTCTTGCACACCCAGAACGAGAGGACCAGGCAGACCATGGATGGCATGTTTTTCATCATCGCGCTGGGCGCGGCGGCGGCCGGATTCGTGCAGGGCCTGTCGGGCTTTGCCTTCGGCATGGTGGCCATGTCGTTCTGGGCCTGGGTGCTGGAGCCGCGCGATGCGGCCGTGCTCACCGTCTTCGGCTCGCTGCTGGGCCAGGTGCTGTCGGCCATCACCGTGCGGCGCGGGTTTGCACTGGCAAAGCTGCTGCCCTTCATCCTGGGCGGTCTTGCCGGCATTCCCCTGGGTGTCTTGCTGCTGCCGCACCTGGACATGGCCTGGTTCAAGGCCCTGCTGGGCGGCATGCTGGTGCTGTGGTGCCCGGTGATGCTGCTGTCGGCCCGCCTGCCCAGGCTGGCGCGCGGCGGTCGGGTGGCAGACGGCGCCGTGGGCCTGGCGGGCGGCGTGATGGGCGGACTGGGCGGCTTCACGGGCACGCTGCCCACGCTGTGGTGCACGCTGCGCGGCTACCCCAAGGATGAGCAGCGCTCGGTCATCCAGAACTTCAACCTGTCCATGCTGGCCGTGACCATGGCCACCTACCTGGGCACCGGCATGGTCGCGCGCAGCATGCTGCCACTGTTCGCCATCGTGGCGCCGGCCATGCTCATTCCATCGCTGCTGGGCTCCAGGCTCTATATCGGCATCAGCGAGATGCGTTTCCGGCAGATCGTGCTGGGCCTGCTGTGCCTGTCCGGCGTGGCGCTGCTGGCCTCCTCGGTGCCGGTGCTGCTGCAGCGCGCGGGCTGAGCGCGCCGAACGCGCTGCCGGGAAGGCCTGGAACCAAGCCTGCCGGCTGCAGCAGATGGCCAGGCAACGGCAGCAACACGTGCAGGGGCTGGGCAATGAACTGGCCACCGCCAAGAAGAATCTGCAGCGCGCGCAAGACTGGGCACTGCCCTCGAAAAAAGGCGGGGCAGGAATCGCTCCCTGCCCCGCCTTCAGGCGCCCGCCGCGTGGCGGGAACGCCTTCTTCTCCCTCGATGGCGCATCAGTACCGCGCGTCGGCCGGCTTCTTGTCCTTGGGCCAGTCCTTGTGCTTGTTGGCAAAGTCCGGGCGCGGCTGGTGGCTGAAGTACTCGGCCACGTCCACGGCCTCCTGGTCGCTGAGGCCGCCCTGGCCCAGCGGGAAATTGCCATGGAAGGCGATGGGCATGTTGCGCTTGACGAAGGCCGCTGCCGTATAGGTGCGCGCCATGCCCGCACCGATGTTGAAGGACTGGTCACCCCACAGCGGCGGATAGACCCACTGGCCCTTGGCGTTCTTCACGCCTTCGCCCTCGCCGCCATGGCAGACCGCGCACTGGGCCGCATAGATCTTCTTGCCGTTGTCCACGTTGGGCACGATGGACTGGCTGATCTTGCCCACGCCCCGGCCTTCGACCTTGTCCTCGGGCTTGGTTTCGCGGCGCATCCAGTCGAAGTAGGCGACCATGGCCTTGATCTCGTCGGACTCCAGCGGCAGCGGCTTGCCGTTCATGGAGCGCAGGAAGCAGCCATTGATGCGGTCCTCCAGCGTGATGACGCGGCCCGCGCGCGGCGCATAGCCGGGGAAGAAGGCCGAGACACCGATGTAGGGCGAGCCATCGGCCACCGTGCCCGCGTTCAGGTGGCAGCTGGCGCAGTTCAGCGCGTTGCCCACATTCCTGGGCAGCAGGTCGCGCGTCTCAATGTTCAGGCGGGCGCCGTAAACCAGTTGCTTCGCATTGGATTCGTCCAGCATGGCGGCCAGGCGCGGCGTCTCGAAGGGGCGTGCGCTTTCGCCCTTGGCATCGAGCTGCTTGCGCATGGATTGCACCTCCCTGGCATGGATCTCGCGCGCATCGGCACGGCCCCAGCTCTTGCGGGCGAAGTTGAGGATGTCGGCGATCTCCGCATCCTTGAGCTGTGCGAAGGCCGGCATGGTCAGCGGCCGTGCATGGCTTTGCGTGACGGGCGCCTTCCAGCCCACCAGCATCAGATGGATCAGGGTGGAGGGGTCCTGCGACTGCAGCGAGAAATTGCCGGCCAGTGGCGGGAACACGTCCTTCACGCCGCCGCCATCGGCACGGTGGCAGTCGGCGCAGAACTGCAGATAGCCCAGGCCGCCCCGGCTGGCGTAGAGATCGGCAGGCACGTCGGAAGACACTGCCGACGTGGCGGACGGCGCATGCCCGGAGGCCTGCGGCGCCGGATGCGGGGCGATGACCGGCCCCGGCCCCTGGGCCACCTGCATGGGCAGGTCGTTCTTGCCTGCGGGAAGCGACTTCAGATAGATGCCGATGGCCAGCAGGTCCGCATCGCTCATGTACTGCGTGCTGTGCTGCACCACATCGACCATGTTGCCGGAGACGGTGCCGTGGCTGTTGCGCCCGGTCTTGAGCAGTTGGGCGGTTTCCTCGGGTGTCCACAGATTGCGCAGGCTCAGCGCGCGCCAGTTCTCCACGGTCTCGCCGGCCAGGAAGTACTCGCCCTTGCGGCCCTCGCCGGTCATGGTCTTTTCCTGGAAGCCCACGCCGCGCGGCGTATGGCAGGCGCCGCAGTGGCCCAGGCCCTGCACCAGGTAGGCGCCCCGGTTCCACTGGGCAGTTTGCTGCGGTTGGGGCTGGAAGGGCGTGTCATCCAGAAACACCCAGTTCCACAGCGCCAGGCCCCAGCGCTGGTTGAAGGGAAAGCCCAGGTCGGACTCCTTGTTGGCCGCCTTCACGGGCGCCACGCCCTGCATCAGGTAGGCATACAGGGCCTGCATGTCCTCGGCCGTCATCTTGGCGTAGGAGGGATAGGGCATGGCCGGGTACATGTTGCGGCCATCGGCCGCCACGCCCTTGCGCATGGCGCGGTCGAACTGATCGAAGCTGTATTTGCCCATGCCCGTATCGGCGTCAGGCGAGATATTGGTGGAATAGATCTTGCCGAATGGCGTCTCCAGCGCCAGGCCACCGCCCATGGGCTGTGTTTTATTTCCGGTATGGCAGGCCACACAATCACCGAGTCGCGCGATATAACGGCCACGGTCCACCAGGTTTCTTTGCTCGGCGGTCAGGTCCGCCGCATAGTCGGCGGGCAGGTCATCGATGATCTGCGGCATTTGCGCATGATCCACCTCGGGCGCCGGCGCCGAGATGGCGAGCTGCCATGCGGCAGCCGACAGCACGGCCACGCACAGCAGGCCTTGCTTGAGCGAGAGTTTCATCGTCTTTTATCCCGTGAAATAAATTATTATTGAAAGAGAAAATCGGATATTGACGAGATATTCCACCCAACGCATGCAACCATTGCAGCAAATATCAATCTCTTTGCGCAATATCTTCTTATATATACAAATTCTAGTGGAATCACCCTATTTTTTGATGCAAGCCGACGAAAAAGATAAGCCACTTGCGCATTTAACGCGGGCTTAATCCATCCACAGGAAAAGTGGCGGCGCAAATGGGGGCGCAGCAATGCAAAGCGGCCCCGCGAAGGGGCCGCCATGTGTACATCCCGGGGATGCCGGGTGCGTGGACAGGCTCGGCTCAACCCGCGTGGATCATCCGGCGCGCGGCCTGCGCCACGCTGTGTGCATCCACCCCAAAGTAGCCGCGCAGCGCCGCACGCGTGTCGCTGCGGCCGAAGCCGTCCGTGCCCAGCGTGAGGAAACGGCGGCCTGCGGGCAGGAAGGCGCGCACGGTCTCGAGCACCGCGCGCACATAGTCGGTGGCGGCAATCACCGGGCCCTGCGTACCGTGCAGCAGCTGCGCGATCCAGGGCTGGCCAGGTGCCTCGCCCGCCAGCATGCGCTGCTCGCAGGCCACGCCATCGCGCGCCAGCTCGCTCCAGCTGGTCACGCTGACCACGGTGGCGGCCATGCCCTCGCTGGCCAATTGCTCGGCGGCCTTGAGCACTTCGGTGAGGATGGCGCCCGATCCCAGCAAGGTGACATGCTGCGTGGCATGGCCCGCATCGCCAAAGCGGCCGAACACATAGCCGCCGCGCAGCACGCCTTCGGCCGCGCCCGGTGGCAGGTCAGGCTGGGCGTAGTTCTCGTTCATCAGGGTGATGTAGTAGAAAACGTCGCGCTGCTCCACCAGCATCTCGCGCATGCCGGCGTCCAGTATCACGGCCAGTTCGCCCGCATGCGCGGGGTCCCAGGCCTTGCAGTTGGGAATGGTGGCCGCCACCAGATGGCTGGAGCCGTCCTGGTGCTGCAGGCCTTCTCCGCCCAGCGTGGTGCGGCCCGAGGTGGCGCCCAGCAGAAAGCCGCGTGCCCGCTGGTCGGCCGCCGCCCAGATGGCGTCGCCCACGCGCTGGAAGCCGAACATGGAGTAGTAGATGTAGAACGGCAGCATGGCCAGGCCGTGCACGCTGTAGCTGGTGGCCGCCGCCGTCCAGCTGGCGATGGCGCCGGCCTCG
Source organism: Delftia sp. ZNC0008 (assembly GCF_000799035.1). Taxonomy (NCBI): domain Bacteria; kingdom Pseudomonadati; phylum Pseudomonadota; class Betaproteobacteria; order Burkholderiales; family Comamonadaceae; genus Delftia; species Delftia sp. ZNC0008. The sequence continues at coordinate 6,081 of NZ_JTKZ01000456.1, read as the reverse complement.
CTGATGCCCTCCTCCAGGATCTGGCCGTCCAGCGCCTCGCGGTAGGACAGCACCGAGCCGATGTCCTCGGGCGCGTAGCGCTGGCCCAGGCTGCTGTAGATGCCCACCTGCTTGAACAGGTTGGCCATGCCGAAGGTGCGCGCCTCGTCGGCCACGATGGGCACGATGCGCGGGCCCAGCTGCGCATCCTTGAGCAGGCTGCCCAGCATGCGCACAAAGGCCATGGTGGTGCTCATTTCCTTGCCGGCAGGCGCCAGCGCGAACTGGGCGTATTGCTCCAGCGCTGGAACGGGCACGCGGTCGCACACCGTTTCGCGGCGCGGCAGTGCGCCGCCCAGGGCCGTTCGGCGCTCGCGCAGGTACTGCATCTCGGCACTGTCATCGGCAGGCTTGTGGAAGGCCAGGCCCTTGGCCTGCTCGTCACTGAGCGGCAGGTTGAAGCGGTTGCGGAACTCGATCAGGTCGGTCTCGTCCAGCTTCTTCTGGCTGTGCGTGGTCATCTTGCCCTGCCCGGCCGAGCCCATGCCGTAGCCCTTCTTGGTATGGGCCAGGATCACCGTGGGCTGGCCGCGATGGGCGGCAGCCGCTGCATAGGCCGCATGGATCTTCACCAGATCATGGCCGCCGCGCTTCAAGCGGTCGATCTGCTCGTCCGTCAGGCCCTGAGCCAGGGCGGCGAGCTCGGGGTTCTGTCCAAAGAAATGCTCGCGGTTGTAGCGGCCGTCCTTGGCGGCGAAGGTCTGCATCTGCCCGTCCACCGTGCCGCCCAGCGTGCGTGCCAGGGTGCCGGTGATGTCGCGAGCCAACAGCCCGTCCCAGTCGCTGCCCCACAGCAGCTTGACCACGTTCCAGCCCGCGCCGGCAAACAGCCGCTCCAGTTCATCGACGATGCGGCCGTTGCCGCGCACCGGGCCGTCCAGGCGCTGCAGATTGCAGTTGACCACCCAGACCAGGTTGTCCAGCCCCTCGCGCGCGGCCAGCGTGAGGGCACTCATGCTTTCGGGCTCGTCCATCTCGCCGTCGCCGAACACGCCCCAGACCTTGCGCTCCTGGCAGTCCAGCAGGCGGCGGTGCGTGAGATAGCGCATGAAGCGCGCGTGGTAGATGCTGCTGATGGGGCCTATGCCCATGGAGCCCGTCGGGAACTGCCAGAAATCGGGCATCAGCCAGGGATGGGGATAGCTGGACAGGCCCTGCGCGCCAGCGGCCGGCGCGCTGATCTCCTGCCGATAGTGCTGCAGGTCCTGCTCGCTCAGCCGCCCTTCCAGGAAGGCGCGCGCATACACGCCGGGGGCGCTGTGCGGCTGGAAGAACACCAGGTCGCCCCGGTGCTGGCCCGGCGCCAGCCCCTCCCGGGCATGGAAGAAATGGTTGAACCCGGTCTCGAACAGGTCGGCCGCGCTGGCGTAGCTGGCGATGTGCCCGCCCAGCTCGCCATAGGCCTGGTTGGCGCGCACCACCATGGCCAGCGCATTCCAGCGCATGATGGACGCCAGCCGCTCCTCCATGGCCAGGTCGCCCGGAAACACCGGCTGCTGCTGCGCGGCCACGGTGTTCACATAGGGCGTATTCAGGTCGGGCTGCCAGCCCAGGCGCTGCTCGCGCGCCATGCGCGCCAGCTCTTCGAGCACGAAGCGCGCGCGCTGCGGCCCCTCGGCGGCGACCAGGGCCGCGAAGGCCTCCCGCCATTCGGTGGTTTCCTGGGGATCGGTATCGATATCGGCCAGCGTGGCCAGCGGCGTGGGTGCGTTCATGCCCGCCACTTTAGGACTGGCGGACCGGCATGAGCAGCCGTTCATGGATAAGGGAAACGCCATATTCCAGCATTTCATGCCGGCATCTACATAAAATCCGGCACATGAAACTGGACACCATCGACTTGCGCATTCTGGCCGAGCTGCAAACGGACGGCTCGCTGTCCAACGTGGAGCTGGCGCGGCGTGTGCACCTGTCGCCCTCGCCCTGCCTGGCGCGCGTCAAGGCGCTGGAGAAGGCCGGCGTGATCGCGCGCTATGTGGCGCTGGCCAATGCGTCGGCCCTGGGGCTGGGGCTGAACGTGTTCATCAACATCAGCCTCAAGTCCCAGGCCAAGGAATCGCTGGCCGACTTCGAGCGCCGCATTGCCGAGCACGACGAGGTCATGGAGTGCTACCTGATGAGCGGCGACGCCGACTACCTGATCCGCGTGGCCCTGGCCGACATCGGCGCGCTGGAGCGCTTCATCGTGGAGCAGCTCACGCCGATTCCGGGCATAGAGAAGATCCGCTCCAGCTTCACGCTCAAGCAGGTGCGGTACAAGACCGCCCTGCCCCTGCCGGCCGCAGGCTGAGGCCGATGGAGACTGGCCTCAGCCCGCAGGCTTGGCCATCTCGCCGATGGCGATGCGGCGGCGCAGCTCGCCCAGCACGGCCTTGAGGCGGCGCTCGTTGTCCAGCCCCACGCGCACCAGCATCTTCTGGCCGCTGGACAGGGCCTGCAGCTCCGGGTCGGCGTATTCGTAGCGCACCCAGGGCTGGACGGAGGGCACCTCGCCCTCCACCTTGGTCAGCCTGACCTGCACCGGACCCGCGGGCTCGGGCGCGGCGCGCAGATGGTCTATGACGGCAATGAGACGATCGTTGAAATAGCGGCTGGGATAGCCCAGGTCTTCATAGGCGGTCTGGAACAGGGGATACAGCCGGGCATAGAGCTTGACGGCCCCGTCCATGGGAATGGACTCGGCGAAGGCCACGAAGGCTTTGTAGCGTGCGGCGTTGGCGGGGGAGATGGCCTGTGCCTCCCCGGCCTCCGCCGCGCCCTCCACCGTGAAACGCTGCGGCGCGGGGTGCACGGGCCAAAGCCGTGCTGGGGCCTGGGAGCGGGTCAGGTTGTCCACGGTGGCCACGGCGCGGCGCACAAAACCGTCCATCTGCAGAAAGCTGCCTGCCTTGTCACGACCCAGCAGGCCGTTGAGGGCCTGGGCGACATGGGCGTCGGAGTCCTGCAGCGCGGGCAGGCCGGGCGCGGGTGGCTCCAGCGCATCGACAGGGTTCTGGGGCTCGGTCAGCTCGGGCGCGGGGACGGGTTCAGGCTCGGCAGGCTGGGCGGGCGCCTCTGCCACTTCGGGCGGCGCCTCGGGCACGTCGGCGGGACGCCACCAGTACCACCAGGCTGCGCCCCCCACGGCGGCAGCCGCCAGTACCGCTGCGGCGATGCCGAAAGCCGATGGGCCGGAGGATCTGGCGCGGGGGCGGAAGTCTTGGGGGTCGCGTTCTGGCATGGATGGGTCCTTTGGCTTGGGCAGGGGCTGGCAGCACAGTTGCCGCAGGACGTGCGACAGCAAAGCACAACCGGGGTTCCCGGGCTTTCCTGACACCAGCCCCTGACTGGTGTTTATAAGCCGCCCCGCTGCCTGCGCAGGCCCTTGTGCGCGCCAGGCAACAAGGCGTTACCCGGCTTACGCGGCCAGCCTGCGCACAAGAAGGGGGCGGTACAGCAGGCTCAGCCCTGCGTGCCCAGATCCTGGAGCCAGGCCATGGCGGCCTGCAGCTCGTCGGGGCGGATCTCATGCATGCTCGGGTATTCGTGGTAGCTCAGTTGCAGCGGCAGGCGCTGCACGTGGCTGCGAATGGCGTGGGCGCTGGTCAGCGGAATGACGTTGTCGTAGGTGCCGTGGCTGACCCAGAGCGACTTGCCGTCGAAGGCCGCGTCAGGGGCCTGGTGCGGCAAGGCCTCGGGCAGCAGGCGGCTGTGCCAGCACATGGCGGCGCGCAGCAGCGCGGGCTGGGTCAGCAGCAGGCTGAGCGCCATGATGCCGCCCTGGCTGAAGCCGCCCGCCACGGTACGCTGGGCAGGAATGCCCAGCCGCGCGCCGGCCTGCTGCACGGTCTGGGCCACCAGGGCGCGGCTGTGCTCTTCCTGCGATGCGTGTATGTGGCGCGTGCCGTTGGCATCCACCGTGAACTGGAACCAGGCATGGGCACTGGGCCCCATGGAAAACGGGGCACGCAGGCTGAGCACGTGGAACTGCGGCGGCACGAACGATGCGAGGCCGAACAGGTCCTGTTCATTGCTGCCAACGCCATGCATGAGCACCAGCAGCCAGGGCTGCTGCCCCGGTGCGGGTTGTGCGGGGCGCTCCAGCGCCAGCAGGGGCAGGTCGATCATCACGGACTCCTTGGTTTTTAAGCGATTTCCGGGACCGGGGTGGTCCCGGGCAACGCGCCATTGTGGCGCCTCGCCAAGTCCGCGGGGGCAGGAGGTTATGCCGCCTGCGCGTCCTCGAAGGCCATCGCATCCATGGCCAGGATGGAGTACATGACTTCGCGGCTCAGATACCGAGGCCGCGCCGTGGCGCCGGCCGCGCCCAGGGCGAAGTACAGCGGCATGAAGTGCTCTTCGCTGGGATGGGCGCGCCGGGCCGAGGGAGCGCGTGCGCGGTAGTCCAGCAGCGCGGGCAGGTCCTGCGCCTGCAGGCGCGACTCGATCCAGCGGCTGAAATCCTGCACGTAGGGCGAGGAGGCGCTGGAGCCGCCGACGGCATGGTCGTCCTGCAGGCCATCCTGGCTGCGCAGGGCCTGCACGGCGTCGTCCACCCGCACCGTGGCCTCGCCCGTGCCGCCCCGGAATTCGGCCAGGTTGTGCGTCATGCTGCCGGAGCCGACGATGAGCACCCCTTCATCGCGCAGCGCCGCCAGGGCCGCGCCCAGCGCATGGGTTTCGGCCGGCCCGGCCGAGGCGGGAAGGGACAGCTGCACCACGGGCAGGTCGGCATCCGGCAGCAAATGCATCAGCGGCACCCAGGCGCCGTGGTCGAAGGGCCGCTGCGCGTTGGCGGTGGAGGCAATGCCTGCGGCCTGCAGGCGGTCCATGACTTCCTGCGCCAGCTGGGGCGCGCCGGGGGCCGGGTACTGCAGTTCGTAGAGCGCGGGCGGGAAGCCGCCGAAGTCGTGCCAGGTGGAGGGCGTGGCTCCGGTCATGACTTCCACGCCATGCGACATCCAGTGCGGCGACATGACGACCACGCCGCGCAGCGGGCCGTGGGCCTGGCGCAGCGCCCTGCCCCATTGCGCGAGCACAGGGCCGGTTTCGCCCGGCTCCAGCGCGAACATGGGCGAGCCGTGGGAGACATAGAGCACGGGCAGCCGAGTGCCTGCCGAAGCGGCTATGGAGGAGGCGCCGGAATCGAGGGAAGCGTGGAAATCTTGCATTCCCCTAATGTAGGGACGCAAGCGGGCCGCGCCAAGCCGCCAAAGGCGGCACACATTGTTGCGCTGGCCGGCTCAATCGTCGCGCGGGCGGCCCCGCAGGGCCTTGGTGGCGCTGTGCCGGCTCTTGCTGTCCAGGCGCCGCCGCTGCGATCCCAGCGTGGGCCGGGTGGCGCGGCGAAGAATGGGTTCGGGATAGGCGGCGGCCACCAGCGCGTTGAGCCGCTGCAGCGCGGCGCGCAGGTTCTGCTCCTGCGTGCGGTATTGCTGGGCCTTGATGACGACCACGCCCTCGTTGGTGATGCGGCCGTCGCGCAGGGCCAGCAGGCGCTGCTGCACGGCCTCGGGCAGGCGCGAGGCGCGCACGTCGAAGCGCAGGTGCACGGCGCTGGAGACCTTGTTCACGTTCTGGCCGCCCGCGCCCTGGGCGCGCATGGCGGTCCACTGCACCTCGTGCAGCTCGATGGGGCGCATGCGCTCAGGCATCCAGCGCAGCGGCCAATGCCGCCACAAAGGCATCGGGACGCTCATGCATGACCCAGTGGCCAGCGCCGGGCACCAGGCCCAGCCCGCGGAAGTCGCGCGCATGGCGTGCAAAGGCCTGGGCCAGTTCCTGCATCATCGGGCCCGGGTAGAGCGCGTCGTGCTCGCCATAGATGGCCCATACGGGGCCGTCCACGGCCTGCAGGGCGCGGGCCAGCACATCGGTGTGCGAGAGGCGGCGGCGCGGAAGGCGGTCGCGCTCCACATTGAGCACATGCAGGGCCAGCGTGTCCTCGTCGATGAGGCTGGCGTCATGCAGCATCAGCACCTGCAGGTTGTAGCGGTGGGCCACGGCCTGCGCCCCGGGCGTGGCCAGGTGGCGCCAGCCCTTGAGCCGCACGGCCAGACGCGG
>NZ_JTKZ01000318.1:0-988 GCF_000799035.1 Delftia sp. ZNC0008 | reverse complement strand
CCGCGTAGCGGTGGCCGTCATGCCCTGGGTGCTGCTGGTGCTGTACGGCGCGGGGCTGGGTCTGGCCTGGCAGCATCGCGCGGCACTGGCTGCAGCCTTTGCCGCTCCGCTGGCCAGCAGCTTCGGCCTGCTGCTGGCGCTCAAGATCGGGCTGGCGCTCAGCGTGTTCGGACATTTCCTGGCAGCCATGTGGTGGCGCCGGCGCGGTGTGCTGGGCGGGCTCCGCTCGCACCGCCTGCACCTGAGCGTGTTCTGCCACGTGCTGGCCATCGTGCTGCTGGCCAAGGCCATGTTCTACCTGCATTGGTAATGGACCCGCGCGGTCCCGGCCCGTGTCAACCGCGTTAAGCTCGCTGCTCGCATGGCTTGGAGCACGGGAGCGCAGAGGTGGCATCGCATTGGCAGCCGGGCTTGATCGCCCTGCACGGTAATCAGACGGAGGTGCTGGCCGATACGGTGCTGGCATGGCTGGCTGCGCACCCGCTGGACGTGCTGGAGCCGGAGGTGGTGCTGGTGCAGAGCAACGGCATGGCCGAGTGGTTCAAGATGCGCATGGCCGAGCAGCTGGGCGTGTGCGCCGCCGCGCGCGTGGAACTGCCCGCGCGCTTTGTGTGGCGCAGCTACCGCCAGGTGCTGGGCCGCCAGGCCGTGCCGCGCGAATCGCCCCTGGACAAGACGCCCATGACCTGGCGGCTCATGCGCCTGCTGCCGCAGTGCCTGCATGATCCGGCCTTCGCCCCCATTGCAGGCTTTCTGCGCCCCGGCGAGCCCGAGCGGCTGCTGCAGCTGGCCCAGCGCCTGGCCGACCTTTTTGACCAATACCAGATCTACCGCGCCGACTGGCTGGACGCCTGGGAGGCCGGGCATGACGTGCTGCCCATGCCCTTGCGCCCTGGTGTGGCGGACGCCCCGGTGCCCGAAGGCCAGCTGTGGCAGCCGCGCCTGTGGCGCGCCGTGCTGGCCGAGCTGGACGAGGACCAGCGCGGCG
>NZ_JTKZ01000168.1:0-4827 GCF_000799035.1 Delftia sp. ZNC0008 | reverse complement strand
GTTGTGCGGCATGGCCTATCTGGCCAGCCGCAGGATGAGGAAAAGGCAGGCCTGAGCCCGCAGCGGCCGCTGGCACCCGCGCTCACACGGCAGATCTTTGCGCAGCAGAGCGTGCACATTGGCCTTCAAGTGCTTGCACTCTGCGATCAACGCGATTTGGTCGGTTCAGACGCAGTAGACGCTGACGTACCCGTTGGTATCGCTCACACGGGTGACTGTCCTGATCGACTGGCGCAAGAACAAGCACACACTTGCGGTGTCGTTCACCCTGGACCGTGGCCAGTCCGCCCTGGCATTGCATTTGGTCAGCAGGATTCTTACCTACAGAACATCTTCGAGGCCTCCGACGAAACCGTAATGGAAACACCTGGGGGCAAAAACCCGAATTCCCACTTTTCCGCGATGAAAACTACCTGCAGACTGAGCTGCCAATCGAGGCCATACAGCCTAGCACGTTGAAGGAGGTCTTGGTGGCAGACATGCGCCGTGTGGCGTGCACCTACGACAGGCACATCTTGGCCGAGACGCCGAAAAAAAAAGGGGCATACTCGCCGGCATGTACAGGCCGCCAGCGATTGCCTTTGTGGGCAAAGGCTACCAAGCGTGGAGATCGTATGCATACGCGTTCTGCGCTCACTGCTAAGGAGTGGCATCACCAGCAAAAACCACCGATCCACGAAGCGCGCACAGATGATCGCCTCTGCCAATTTCAGCAGCGCTTCGTGGATATCCAGCCGTCGTTCAAAGCGGATTCGCAACTTGCCAAAGCCTGCAAACCATCCATGGGTATGCTCCACCACCCACCGGTGCTTGCCAAGCCGCTCGCTACTCTCAACGCCTCGCTTGGCAATGCGGCTGGCTATGCCCCGTTGTCTCAAGTGCGCACGGCAACGCTTGTAGTCATAGCCCTTGTCGGCGTGCAACTTCGATGGTCTTTTGCGGGGGCGCCCTGCCAAGCCTGAAATCGCAGGAATCGCGTCCACGCACCTCTCGAACATCTTGGAGTCGTGCCGGTTCGCGACGCTGACCAAAATCACCAGCGGGATGCCTCTGGCATCTACGACGATGTGTCGCTTGGAGCCGAGCTTGCCTCTGTCCGTCGGGTTGGGCCCCGTTTCCTGGTCCCCCGGGGGCTTAGTACCGAGGTGCCATCAATGCTGCCTCGGCTCCAATCGATTTGGTCATGTTCACGCAAGCAAGTCAGTATGGCCTGGTGCAACTGTTCCCACACACCAGCGGCATTCCAGTCGCGCAGGCGCCGCCAGCAGGTCATGCCGCTACCGTACCCAAGAGATTGGGGAAGGTCTTCTCATGGAATGCCTGTTTGCAGCACGAACAGGATGCCGTTGAGAGCGGCTTCATCGCTGACTGCGAGCTTGCGGGCACCACCTCTGGCGGAAGGTACGAAGGCTGGGATGAGAGGTTGCAGCTGTCGCCACAGTTCTTTGCTTATGGGTCGTTGTGCCATGAGGGCAGCGAGCCTAACGCTCTGCGGCGGGCTTCTGGCCAAGTGGTGTTAGCCGCTCTTAAGCAATTCGTCGCCGAAGCGCACCGATCAATCCCATCGCCGCAATAAGCCCTGCCAGCGCTGCCGGCGCGAGCATTGGAACCGGATGCACCGAGGACGGACTAGCTGCCAATTTGAACCGCGCGAAGACGTTGCAATCCATGAAAACTGGCGCGGTAATGAAGGTGTTGCCGTTGAGCGTGCCGCCACAGGAGCCGTCAACGGTATCAACGACATAACCGTTGGCTGGTTCCAGAGTGAAACTGACGGAATCGCCAGAAGTAACGCTTTGAGCGGACGCAGGGCTGATTGCGCCATGCCCCCCTGGGACGGATGGCGTGACGATCATGGTAGTGCTCAAATTCATCAGCAGGCGTGCAATGCGGTTGCGGGTCGTTCCATTGAAGCTTGTAAATAAACCGCCGATTAGCGCATTTCCATCGGATTGCAGAGTGACAACGCTCACTACGGAGTCAGCGCCTTCACCAGGATCAAAGGTATTGTCAAGAGTGCCATCGGTATGAAGGCGCGCAATATTGTTGCGGGATTTTCCACTAACAATATTAAAATCCCCTGAGAGCAGTACCTTGCCATCAGGCTGCAGTGCAATATTCTGGGGATATCCACCCTCAGCCCCCGCGCCAGGATCAAATGATGCATCCAGTGAACCATCCGAATTGATACGCGCAATTCTGTTGCGAGACACACCATCAACACTTTCGAAGCCTCCGGCTATTACGATCCTGCCATCAGGCTGAATTGCAATGGATCTGACGCTTGTGGGAAATAAACTGCCTGCATTAAAAGTGGTGTCGATTGAGCCGTCGGAATTAAGTCGGACAATGCCACTATGAGTTGGCTGGTCATTAACCCTTCCAAAATCACCTCCAATGAGCAGCTTACCATCCGATTGCACAGCAACTGTGTAAATTGGTGGGCTCAAAAAAGGAGGGGCAAAAGTTTTGTCGAGTGAACCATCGACGTTGACACGAGCAATTCCCTCAATTTTTATGTCTTCAACAGTGCTGAAGATCCCTGATATTATTGCCTTGCCATCGGGCTGCAAAGTTACTGAATAGATAAATGGATAAATTTCCCTTATATCAACTTCATAAGAGGTATCAAGTGAGCCGTCGGCATTGAGGCGAGCAATGGCTTTGCGCTGCGTTCCGTTGATATCGGTGAACTGACCGCCAATTATTATTCGACCATCAGACTGCAACGCAATTGCCCGGACTTCATTAACATCACCTGGAATAAAATCCACATCTAGGGATCCATCAGCATTCAGGCGGGCGATACCCTTGCGAGGAATGCCATCCACAGAATCGAATGATCCACCGATGATTATTTTTTCATCCTTGGGTTGCACTGCGAGCGTGTGGACCCATTGATTTAGTCCTGCAACTCCTTTTCCCGGATTGAATTCCGGGTCGACAAAAATAGTGCCGCTTTGCGCCCGTGTCGTACTTGTCACAAGAAGCATTGTGGCGCACATGAAAATTTGGCAACTGGTAAATATACATAATTTTCCCGATTTTTTGACTGCTCTGCTACTTATATTTTTATATAGTAAATTGAATAAAACGCGAATCATTTAAAGAACTCCTTCATTATGTATTTTCAATTTGATTTAACTCAGCCATCGGGAATATTTGGCTTCATTGTGATTTACATTTGCACCATTATTGGCCACAGAGACACAGCCGTTGGCTGTGCCTATGTGTACGTGCGATAGCCGTGCTTCCAAGTGCTCGTCATAAAAACCCACTTCTACCGGAATGAAATTATTCTCGTATACCCTTTGTAGGTTAAATTTATCAAACTTGAAAGAAATGCTTTCAGCTTTTCTCGAAATAATGCTACCTGATATTAGTGAATCTAGATTTTTTGGTGCTTAAGAATTTTCTTAATATTTTTGAAATTTCTATAATCTGCAGGGAAGACTGTTGGAAAAATCATCGCAGTAATTTATGTCATAGCGAACGATGAAGTGGTTTTGCCGGTGGCTGAAAGGGAGCCTCGTCTCCCTAGACTATTCGTTTTTCAGGCCAACGCTTTATGCCTCCTCCACTGAACACTGCAAGGCTTTGCCTATGATCTTTTTGCGCTGTCGCCGAATGTGCAGTTGCACATCACCTTCAATGGATGGTCGAATAACAGACTCAAGCGAGACTCACTCAATGCGCGAACGACGGACAATGAGACCGCCTGCTGGCTGTGCTCTCCGCTGAACTTGGTCGCCGTGGTGCTTTATGTATGACCATTCAAGTGAAGCATAGGCGCCATAAAGGGCATGGTAGCTAGAGTATTTAGATGTACAATCCCAGGAAGTCATGGTGCATTCTTCAGCCTGGAACAGGAGAAAGCACTATGGCAATCCGCCTGCATGGCAGCGCCCGCACAACGCCGCGTATCCGCGCAAAACTCCAGCTAGCGACCGGCTCCCATCGGTCCTTGGGACAGAGCAAGTCGGCATCTTTCTCAAGAGCAAGAACACCTGGCAATTGCGTTACGCAAGCAAGGACATTTGTCGCTGTACGATCTCATGGAACAGCTCCTGGAGACAGCACCCAAGCTCAGCCGCAGCGCCTTGCATCGATGCCTGCAGCGTCACGGAATCAGCCGACAACTCGCAACGCACCTGCCACGAAGGCACGGAAAGTTTGAAGAAACGACGCTGGGCTTCGTGCACATCGACAGCGCTGAAATGAAGATCTCCAGTGGCAGACAGCACATGTTTATCGCCATAGATTGCGTCTCAAAATTCACGCATGTCGCGTTCTTTGACAGGGCCACGAAAGCCAATGCAGCGCAGTTCCTTCGACAGGTGCTTGTTGCCTTTCCGTACCGCATACATACCGTCCTGACGGACAACGGCATGGCCTTTACAGGGCAAGAGCGCTTCAGAGGCGGCGTCACCGACACATGCATCGGTCACATCTTTGAACGCATCTGCAGGTTCAATGGTTTCGATAAAAGGCACACCAAGCCATATTACCCCTTGACGAACGGCATGGTCGAGCGCATGAACCGGACCATCAAGGAATCCACGATCAAGGCGTACGAGTACGAGGGACTGGAGCAGCTACGGGAGCATGTCCAGGCCTTGGTTCAAAGCTACAACTTCGGCAAACACTTGAATGCGCTCAGGTGGAAGACACCATTCCGGACGATTTGCGAGGCATGGGAAAAAGATCCAAGCCGCTTTAGACTTCATCCGCACCATCTCACTGTGGGACTGAACACGCCATGTGGGGCAGCCGGGCCTCCAGCACCATGCGCTGGCCCGAGCGCATCACGACCTGGTTGCTGCGTAT
>NZ_JTKZ01000602.1:0-5594 GCF_000799035.1 Delftia sp. ZNC0008 | reverse complement strand
GAGATCGCCTCGCGCCTGCTGTTCCTCAACGACGTGGGCCTGAGCTACCTGAGCCTGGAGCGCGGGGCCGACACGCTGTCGGGCGGCGAGGCCCAGCGCATCCGCCTGGCCAGCCAGATCGGCAGCGGCCTGACGGGCGTGATGTATGTGCTGGACGAGCCCAGCATCGGATTGCACCAGCGCGACAACGACAAGCTCATCGGCACGCTGCAGCACCTGCGCGACATCGGCAACAGCGTCATCGTGGTCGAGCACGACGAGGACATGATGCGCGCGGCCGACCAGATCATCGACCTGGGGCCCGGCGCGGGCGTGCATGGCGGCCGCGTCATGGCCCAGGGCAGCTACGAAGAGGTGCGCGCCAACCCCGATTCACCTACGGGCCGCTACCTGGCGGGCACCCAGCGCATCGAAGTGCCTGCGCGGCGCACGCCCTGGCAACCCGTGCTGGAGGCAACGGCCGAGGGCGAGGCCCGGCCAGCGGCCAAGGGCTTCCCGGCCCGCACCCAGCAGCCCCCCGCCAATCCCGACAACGCAACCGCGCCCGGCGCGCCGCAACTGCAGGCCCTGCGCGTGGTGGGCGCACGCGGCCACAACCTCAAGGGCGTGACGGCGGACTTTCCCGTGGGCCTGCTGACCTGCGTGACCGGCGTCTCGGGCTCGGGCAAGAGCACCCTGGTCAACGACACGCTCTATACCGAGGCCGCGCGCCAGATCCACCGTGCCGGCGGCGAGGCCGCGCCGCACGACGACATCATCGGCATGGGCTATTTCGACAAGGTCATCAATGTGGACCAGTCGCCCATAGGCCGCACGCCGCGCAGCAACCCGGCCACCTACACGGGCCTGTTCACGCCCATCCGCGACCTGATGGCCGAGACCAACACCGCCAAGGAGCGCGGCTACGGCCCCGGGCGCTTCTCCTTCAACGTGGCCGGTGGCCGCTGCGAGGCCTGCCAGGGCGACGGCGTGGTCAAGGTGGAGATGCACTTCCTGCCCGATGTCTATGTGCCCTGCGACATCTGCAACGGCCAGCGCTACAACCGCGAGACGCTGGAGGTGCAGTGGAAGGGCCGCAACATCTCCCAGATCCTGGAGATGACGGTGGAGGACGCCCATGCCTTCTTCAAGGACGTGCCCACCATCGCCCGCAAGCTGCAGACCCTGCTGGACGTGGGCCTGTCCTATATCCGGCTGGGCCAGAGCGCGACCACGCTGTCGGGCGGCGAGGCGCAGCGCGTCAAGCTGGCCCAGGAACTGTCCAAGCGCGACACGGGGCGCACGCTCTACATCCTGGACGAGCCCACGACGGGCCTGCACTTCGCCGACATCGCCCTGCTGCTCAAGGTGCTGCAGCAGCTGCGCGATGCGGGCAACACCATCGTGGTCATCGAACACAACCTGGACGTGATCAAGACGGCCGACTGGATCATCGACATGGGCCCCGAAGGCGGCTCGGGCGGAGGCCAGGTGGTGGCCACGGGCACGCCCGAGGACGTGGCGGCCAACCCGGCCAGCCATACGGGGCGCTATCTGCGGCCCTATCTGGAGGCAGCGTCGGTGTCGGCTCCTGCAGCGGCCAAGGCTGGTCGCCGGAAAGCACAGTGAGGCCGGCCATGGACAGCAGCATCCTTGATTTCGTGGTGGTGGGCGCGGGCATGGCCGGTGCCTCGGTGGCCTGGCAGCTGGCGCGCGATGGCGGCGCCTCGGTGCTGGTGCTGGAGCGCGAATCCCAGCCCGGCTACCACAGCACGGGCCGCTCGGCCGCGCTGTATGAGGAGCACTATGGCCCGCTGCAGGTCCAGGCGCTGACGCGCGCCAGCCGCGCCTTCTACGAGCAGCCGCCGCAGGGCTTTGTGCAGGCGCCCATCCTGGCGCCGCGCGGCGTGCTCTATGTGGGCACGGCCGCGCAGAAGGACCTGCTCGATGCCGCCCATGCCGAGGCGCTCCTGCACTCGCCCCAGGCGCGGCGCCTGGGCCCCGATGAACTCAAGGCCCTGGTGCCCTGCCTGAATACCGCGCTGCTGGTCGATGGCTTTGCGGACGACGGCGCGCGCGACATCGACGTGCATGGCCTGCACCAGGGATTCCTGCGCGGCCTGCGCCAGTGCGGCGGCGAGCTGCGCTGCAGCGCCGAGGTCCGCGCGCTGGCGCAGGACGGCGGTGTCTGGACCGTGGACCTGGCCGACGGCAGCCAGGTGCGCGCGCGCTGCGTGGTCAACGCGGCCGGCGCCTGGTCCGATGCGCTGGGCGCACTGGCGGGCGCAGCGCCCATCGGCCTGGTGCCCAAGCGGCGCAGTGCCTTCACCTTTGCCGTGCCCGAAGGCATGGACGCCGCGCACTGGCCCGCCGTGATCAGCGCCGACGAGGGCTTTTACTTCAAGCCCGATGCAGGCCAGCTGCTGGGCTCGCCCGCCAACGCCGACCCCGTGGCGCCGCAGGACGTGGCGCCCGAGGAACTGGACGTGGCCACGGGCATCTGGCGCATCGAGGAAGTGACCACGCTGCAGATTCGCCGCCCCTCCCACACCTGGGCCGGGCTGCGCAGCTTCGTGGCCGACGGCGAGATGGCCATTGGCTGGGATGCCTCCCCCGTGCCGCTGCCGGGCTTTTTCTGGGTGGCCGCCCAGGGCGGCTACGGCATACAGAGCGCCTTCGGCTACAGCCTGCTGGCGCGCAACCTGCTGCGTGGCGAGCCGCTGGATGCACGCCTGGCCGCGCAGGGCGTGCAGCCTGAACGGCTGTCGCCTGCGCGCTGCCAGCGCGGCTGAGGTTCGGTTGAAGCGTGCCGCTCAGAGCGGCGAGCGCCGCGCAAAGCGCACCACGGTCACGCCCGCACGCGCCTGGCGCACCGAGGGCATGACCAGCACGCAGTCGCCATAGGGCGTGATCACCGGCTCGCCATCGTTGTCGCCGATCACCGTGCCGGCCTTCTCGAAACGCTCCAGCCCCGTGAACGGCGCCGTGAAGCGAAAGCCGCTGCTCTTGGCCACCACGGGCGCCGTGACTTCCAGCGCCCACTGGGCCGGTGCGTCGGCCTGCTTCCAGCCGGGCAGGGCGGCGTGCAGCGCGCCGTTGTCGAAGATGGCGGCCACTTCGAGGAAGCGCAGGCATTGGTCGTGCGCCACGTCGCGGCTGGCCAGATCGCCGTGGAAGCCGCATTCGATCAGGAGCGAGCGCGAGTCGCCGGCCTCGGCGTCGGGCAGGCCGAAGCGCCCGTAGTCGCGCAGCCGCGTGCCGTCCTTGTGGCCGGCATCCACGACGATGTTCGCCGGCGCGCCCATCTGGCGTGCCAGATCGCGGTTGCGCGGCTGCATGCCGGTCAGCAGCAGCGGGGCCGAGGGCTCGTGCATGGAATGCAGGTCCAGCAGCCAGTCGGCCTGCTGCACGAAGGGGCGCAGCGCGGCGGCGCGGCGGCGTTCGCGGGTGCTGCCCTCGTCGATGCGTGCGTCTATCCACTGGCGGTTCATGTCCTCGTCCACGAAGCGCGAGGCATCGTGGCTGGCCGCGTCGAAGCGGTCGAAGGCATCGAGGTTGGCCAGCACCAGGGTCAGGCGGCCGTTGTCCAGCGCCAGGCCGTTGTGCAGGGCCTGAAGCAGCCCGGACACGGCCCAGGCGCCGCAGATCTCGTTGCCGTGCACCAGCGCGGAAATCATCACGTGGCGGCCCGGGCGTCCCGAGTCGAATTGCCACACGCCCTCGGTACCGGTATTGCCTGCGCGCCAGGCGCTCAGGTCGGGCAGGGGAAGGTCAAATCGCAAAGCGTCCATGGCTGGCTCAGTTCTCGATGTGGGCGAATTGGACGATCTTGGTGTACTTGGCGATCTCGGCGTTGATGTACTTGCCGGCATCGGTCTTGGGATCGGCCACGACCGAGCCCGACTCTTCCATCTTCTTGCGGAACTCGGGCGAGGCCATGGTCTCGTCCAGCGCCTTCTTGACCTTGGCGGCCACGGGTGCGGGCAGGCCCTTGGGCGCCATCAGCGCGAACCAGACGTTGATGTCCACGTTCTTGTACTGGGGCAGCTCGGACAGGGCCGGGATGTCGGGCGTGATGGCCGAGCGCTTGGCCTCCGTCGTGCCCAGGGCGATGACCTTGCCCGCGCGGATCTGGGGCAGGCCCGAGGACAGCACGAACATGCCGAACTCGATGTTGTTGCCCACCAGGTCCGTGGTCAGGGGCGCCACGCCACGGTAGGGGATGTGGGTCATGTGCAGCTTGCCCTGCTCCTTGACCATCTCGCCGGCCAGGTGCAGTGCCGTGCCCACGCCCGAGCTGCCGTAGCTGAACTTGCCCGGGTTCTTGGCCACCAGGGCGCTGAACTCGGCGGCGGTCTTCACGCCGGCCTTCTGCGAGGCCACCAGCACCATGGGCTGGGAGCCGATCATGCCGATGGGCGTGAAGTCGCCGATGGAGTACTTGATGCTCTTGTTGATCAGCCGGGCGATGGCCAGCTCGTTGTTGGCACCCACGAACAGCGTGTAGCCGTCGGGCGTGGCCTTGACGGCCTTTTGCGCGCCGATGGCGCCGCCGGCTCCTCCCAGGTTCTCCACCACCACGGGCTGGCCCAGGCGCGAGGCCAGGCCATCGGCCACGAAGCGGCCCACCAGGTCGGTGCTGCCGCCGGCGGGGTAGCCCACGATCATGGTGATGGCACGGTTGGGGTAGCTGGCGGCGTCGTCGGCGAAGGCGCTGCCGGTGGCGGCGATCAGCAGGCCGCAGGCCAGGGCGGTGCGGCGCAGGAGGGAGTTGCTGGGCATGGGGTTATTCCTGAAATGTATGAGATTGATTGTGCGAAGGACTACCCAGGCATTTGGTGCTGATTCGGCACGAGGTGGAGCCATTGCAGCACCAAAACCCGCTTGTTCCACAGCCCGGTGCGGGTTTGCACCAGGAGGGCGCATGCATGCACCCGTCAGGCGCCCGTGATGTCGCTCCAGAACTGCTCGGCTGCAGGACCCAGGTGGCGCTTGGGACGGTACAGGCGCACGTCGAAGTGCACTTCCAGGCCCGGGTCGCCGGCCACGGCCAGGCGGCCGGCCTGGCAGTCGCCGCGCACCATGGACCACGGCATCCAGGCCAGGCCCAGGCCGCGCAGCACGTATTCGTAGTGGGCGTCGGCCGAGTCGCAGTCCACGCAGCGGCGCAGGCGCGGCGCCAGCGGATGCCGGGCCAGGTGGTCTTCCACAAGGCGGCCCAGGGCCATGCTGTGGGAGAAGGCGAGGTAGGGCACGGGAGCGACGGACTGGTGGCTGGCCGACAGCTCGTACAGCGGGCGGCCCCGGGCATCGGCGCGGGCCACGGGCACCAGCCTGTCCTGCATCACCGTCAGGTAGCTGAACTGGCGGCCGTCCAGGCGCACGCCAATGGCGGCGTGGTGGTAGACCAGCGTGAAGCTGACTTCGCCGCGCTGCAGCATGGCCACGGTCTCGTCCAGCGTGCGCGTGACCACGCGCAGCTCGGCCGTCTGCAGCACGCTGCCGTGGCGCGTCAGCCAGTCGGCCACGATGGTGCGCGCCAGCGTGCGCCCCGTGGCCAGGGTGATCACGCGGGCCTGGCGCCCGGCCACGGCCTGCAGTTCATCGTGACGCGG